>JAODAU010000017.1 GCA_025463615.1 Microbacteriaceae bacterium
ACCGTGCTCAGCATCTCGGGCAGCAGGGACGGCCTGTCGACCCCGCAGAAGATCGCGGATGCTCGCCCGCTGTTGCCCGACTCCGCGCGCTTCGTCGTCATCCGCGGCGCCGACCACGCATCGTTCGGCGATTACGGCGCCCAGCCAGGCGACAACCCGGCGACGATCACGTCCGCTCGCGCGCAAGTCGAGATCACGCGCGCGCTGCGCACGGTGCTGCCGTGACGCCCGTGCTGTGGCCCGCGATCATCACGGGGATTGTTGTGATCCCCGCCGGGGTGTTGCTCGTGATCTTCCGTCGACAGGCAACGAGGGCGAATGCCGCGGTCCTAAAAGCTCTCCTGGGCGGAGCGGGCGCCGCACTCAGCCGGCGCGCGCCGGCATGGAGCATCGCGGCTGTGGGCATCTTCGCGATCGGATTCGGGGTTGTGTCGATCGCCCTGGGCATCCGCTTCTACCAGTGATCCCGAGCGCGCGGCCCGCCCGTCAACAGGATGATTCCGGGCATGCCTCCCTTCAACAGGACGAAATCGCCACCTGGCGCCAGATTCTCCTGTTGAACGAACTGCCTAGGCGTCGCCGACGCGCTTGTGCCCCAACACCCGCACCGCGATCTCCTCGGCGTCGATCGACGCGAGCACCGCGCGCACGGCCGGCTCCTGGTAGCGCCCCTCGGCGCGCGCCTGCAGCACCGCCGACCGCTCCGCCTGGATCATCGCGAGCCGCAGTCGCGCGAACGCGGCCGTGGTGGGTTCGGAGCCGTCATCCGGTGTCTCGAGCTGCTCGCTGAAGACGGCCGAGTCTGCGCGCAGGCGGGCGACCACCTCGGCGTTGTCCGTCTCGGAGGTCTCCACGTCGAGCTGGCTGATGCCGGCAGTGCGCGCCTCGGCCATGAGGTTGCGCGACTCCATGTGCTCCTGGTCGCCGTTGGGCGGCGGCAGCTTGAGAACCCCGATGAACCACGGCACCAGCAGCCCCTGCAGCAGCGTGCCGACCACGACGATGAACGCGAGAAGCTGCAGGAACGAGCGCTGCGGCGTCTCCGGCGGCAACAGGAACACGACCGCCAGCGTCACCACCCCGCGGATGCCCGCGAAGCCCACCGCGAGGGCGTTACGGTACTTCCAGTTGCGTTCGCGCAGGCGCCTCGGGCCGAACTTGAACACGGTCGTGGTGAGCAGGATCCAGCCGGTGCGGGTCACCAGCAGGAACAGCAGCAGTCCCACCGAGATGCCGATCGTGGCCCACAGTCCCACGTGCGCGGCGACCGCGCCGTCGAGGATGCCCTTCAGGTTCAGCCCGATGAACAGGAACACCGAGTTCTCGAGCAGGAACCGGATGGTGCGCCAGTTGAGGTTATCGGCGATGCGGGACTCGGCGGACTGCACGATCGGCGCGTGCTGCCCCACGATCAGGCCCGCGATCACCACGGCGAGCACGCCCGACCCGTGCAGCATCTGGGTGGGGATGAAGGCGACGAACGGCGTGATGAGCGAGATGCTGGAGTCGAGCACCGGCGAGGTGATCCGCCTGCGCAGGAACGACAGCCCGTACCCGATACCGATGCCGAACGCCGTGCCCACCACCACGGCGAGCACGAAGTCGATGGCGATGCCGCCCGGGGTGAGGGTGCCGGTGATCGCCGAGATCGCGGCACCGAGCGCGACGAGGGCCGCGGCGTCGTTGAACAGGCTCTCGCCCTCCAGGATGGTGGCGACCCGGCGGGGCAGGCTCAGGCGGCCGGCGATGGAGGTGACGGCCACGGCATCCGTCGGCGCCACGACCGCGGCAAAGGCGAAGCCGGTCGCGAGGGTGATGCCGGGCACCACCCACCAGGTGAAGAAGCCCGCGGCGATGACGGTGAAGAAGACGAGGAAGACCGAGAGGGCGAGGATGCTGTCGCCCCGCGCCCGGATGTCGACCAGCGACGTGCGAATGGCCGCCGCGTAGAGCAGCGGGGGCAGCAGCCCGTAGAGGATCAGCTCGGGGATGATGTGCACGGCCGGGATGCCGGGGATGTACGACACGATCGCGCCGACGGCCACGAGCGCGATCGGCGCCGACCAGCCGACCCTGCGCGAGAGCCCGGTCACGGCCACGGTGACGATCACGAAGGAGACGATCCAGATGATCGTCAGTACGGAGGAGTCCAGGGGTCGCTCCCTTCAGGCGGGTATCCCCCGAGAGTAGACGACTCTCTAGCCCGTGCTCCCCAGTCGTGCGAGAACATGCGCTGACACGCCTTCACGTTCGCACCAGTCCGCGAAGGACGTGATCGAACGCAGGTCCGGCGATGAACTCAGCGACGTGCCGGCACGCTCGAGGTCTCTCTTGATGTCTTGCGAGACGACCGAGAGTTCCCGCTGAGTCGCCAGATACAGACCGACACCGGCGGCCACGGTCATGGCGATCAGCGGCAAACCGACCCACAGGTCCAAAAGTGGGAGCCTGAGGAACGCGAGCACGTTGATCGGCACCAGCAGTACGAGCACGATCGGGAGTCTGAGTATTCGCCAGCGCCACGCCCGAGCGACCCGGGCAGCGTACAGCGGCCCCGCCAGAGGCGTCCACGCGGCCAAGACACCCCTGACGACCCGAGGCGTGGCCTTGAGATCGAGTGTGGACATCCGCGGTTCCGGTCGTGGTCGGGCGATCGAGCGTTTGCGCTCAGGTTAGCGGTCTCCCGACGACCGATGCCGTTTTCGAAGTGTACGTTTTATCGCTCGAAGTGTACACTTGGCTCCATGTCCACCATCAGCGTCACCGACGCACGCAGCCACCTCCCCGAGCTGATCGCCCGCGCCCAGGGCGAAGCCGTGTTCCTCGAGCGCCGCGGCAAGCTCGAGGCCGTGATGGTCAGCCCCGAGCGTTACGAGCGCATGGTCGAGGCGCTCGAAGATGCGGAGGACGCCGCCGCCTTCGACGCGGCGATGGTGGAAGAGGGCGACAACATCCCGTGGGCCCAGGTCAAGGCGGATCTCGGCTGGCAGTGAGCACGTATCGGATCGAGCTGCGTCCTGCCGCAGTGAAAGCGCTGCGCAGGATCGACCCGCAGGATCGGCCGCGGATCCAGGGCGCTATCGCACTGCTCGGCGAGGACCCCCGGCCACCCGGCGCAAAAGCGCTGCAGGGTCGCGATGGGCTGCGGGTGCGTGTGGGCAACTACCGCATCATCTACACGATCCAGGATGACGTGCTGCTTGTGGTCGTCGTCACCCTCGGTCATCGCAAGGACGTCTACGACGGCTGATACCCCGCCGCGAACTCCTCGCCCAGCGTCGGCCGCTTGGGCGCCCAGCCGAAGACGTCGCGCGCCTTCCTGCCCGTCGCCTCCTGGCTCTGCAGCAGGGCGTCGGCGAAGGCCGCGCCCAGGCGTGCCCGCGACTCCTCGATCGTCTCCGCCACGACCGTGCCGTCGGGCCCGACGAACGCCTGCGCCAGCTCGATGACGGTCGGGTTGTCTCCGTTGACGCCGATGTAGCGCTCGCCGCCGGGCGCCTGCTCCAGCACGTCCACGTAGAGGGCGGCGAGGTCATCCACGTGGATCGTGGTCCAGTGCTGCGTGCCGTCGCCGACGAGGTGCAGCGCGCCCGACTCGGAACGCGGTGCGCCGCTGATCACGGTGGGGATGCCCTTGCCGTAGCCGTACACGATCCCTGGCTCGATGAGGCTGGCCTTCACCCCGGAGCCGAGCAGGCGCTGCTCGCCCTCCTCGCGCCACGCCACGATCGAGGGCGCGTCGATCGGCGTCTGCTCCGTGACCTGGCCGGGCCCGTGCACCCAGACCCCGCCGGTGTGCACGAACGGCTTGTCGGTGCCCGAGAACGCGGCGATCACGGCGTCGATCACGGAGTCGTTGAACTCCGGTACGCCGTCGGCGGGAACCGCCGTGTGGATGGCGCCGTCCTTCTCGCGCAAGGCGGCGGTGAGCCATTCCGTGTCTGGCAGGGCGTGGATGACGGGGGTCGCGCCGGCCGCGGAGACGGCCCGGGCGGCATCCTCGCTCCGCACCACGGCGGTCACGTCGTGGCCGGAGGTGACGAGGGCGGACAGAACGGATGATCCGACGAAGCCGGTTGCACCGGTGAGGAGTATGCGCATGACGGTATCCAACACCGAGCGTTCCGGATTATTTCTGGCGCAGGGCGGGTTTGGGAGGAGCATGGACACCATGCGCGCAATCGTCTACACCGACAACCTTCCCGTCAGCGACGAGCGGGCGTTCGTCGACGTCGAGCTGCCGACCCCGACGCCCGGCCCGCACGACCTGCTCGTGGAGGTGCGCGCCGTCTCGATCAACCCGGTCGACGTGAAGCAGCGGGCGAAGGCGAAGCCGCCGGCGGAGGGGCGCGTGCTCGGCTACGACGGAGCGGGCATCGTGCGGGCCGTCGGCTCGGCCGTCGAACTGTTCGGAGTGGGCGACGAGGTCTACTACGCGGGCGCGATCGACCGACCCGGCTCGAACTCCGAGTTCCAGCTCGTCGACGAGCGCATCGTCGGCCTCAAGCCGGCGAACCTCGACTTCGCCGACGCCGCCGCCCTCCCCCTCACCACGGTCACCGCGTGGGAGGCGCTGTTCGACAAGCTCAAGCTGCACGACGCCAGCCGCGGCACCCTGCTCGTGGTCGGCGCGAGCGGCGGGGTCGGCTCCATGATGCTGCAGCTGGTGGATGCCCTGCTGCCGAACGTCACCGTCATCGGCACGGCATCCCGCCCCGAGGCGGTCACCTGGGAGGAGGGCTTCGGGGTCACCACCACCGTCAACCACCGCGAGGACCTGGTCGCGCAGGTGCGCGCTGTCGCGCCCGGGGGCGTCGACTGGATCTTCACCTCGCACAGCACCGGACAGCTCGCGAACTACGTCGACCTGCTGAAGCCCTTCGGCGAGATCGTCGCGATCGACGACCCCGGCAGCCTGGACGTCGCCTCGCTGAAGAACAAGAGCCTGTCGTGGCACTGGGAGTACATGTTCGCCAAGTCGCTGCACGGCGCCGCAGACCTGGTCAGCCAGCACGAGGCTCTCGACGAGGTCGCGGGGCTGGTCAACGCGGGTCGGATCGTCACGACCGCCACCGTGCGGCTGTCCCCGCTCGACGCGGCCACCCTGCGCGAGGCGCACCGGCTGGTCGAGGCGGGCGACGTGATCGGAAAGGTCGTGGTGAGCGGATGGCCGCGCTGACCCGCGAGGTGCCCGGCCCGGGCCAGGAGTCGGTCTGGGACTATCCGCGACCGCCCCGCGTCGAGCCTGTGCGCCAGCGCATCCGGATCACGCTCGGCGGACGGGTCGTGGCTGAGACGACGAGTGCCGTGCGGGTGCTCGAGACGAGTCATCCGCCGGTCTACTACCTGCCGCGCTCGGCCTTCGCGGAGGGCGTGCTCACGCCCGCGGAGGGCTCGAGCGTCTGCGAGTACAAGGGGCAGGCGCGGTACCTCTCCGTGGGGTCGGCGAATCGCGCCGCCTGGTTCTACCCCGAACCGAACCCCGGATACGAGGCGCTGCGCGACCGCGTCGCCGTCTACCCGAGCGCGATGGGCACGTGCGAGGTCGGCGACGAGCTGGTCACACCGCAGGAGGGCGACTTCTACGGCGGCTGGATCACGAGCGCCGTGGTCGGTCCGTTCAAGGGCGCGCCGGGCACCTGGGGCTGGTAGTCAGCCGCGCCTGAAGCGTGCGAACTCGGCCGTCGAGCGCTCGAACGCGGCGCGCTGCCGGTCGTCGAGCTCGATGAACGACTCGGGCTCGACGGTCACGCCGCCGGCCCGTTCGGTGCGCCGCCACGTTCCCACGATCTCGCCGCGCAGCACGATCATCGGCAGGAAGATACCGTTCAGCCCGGGCACGATGCGCGGGAAATGCTCCTCGGCGAGCGCCGCGCTCCTGTCCTGGTAGCCGAGCAGGTACTCGTCGAAACCGGGCAGTGCGTGTACCCGCGTGCCGAGCCGGCGGCCGGATGCCCGGTCCAGCTCCTCCGTGCGCGCCAGCAGCGTGGTGCCGGCGTGCTCGAGCTCGGTGAGTTCGGGGCGCGCCACCTCGACACCGCGGCGGGCGGCGGCGAGCGTGAGTTTGGTCCACCAGGCGAAGTCGCGCACGGATGCCGGGCCGTGCGCCGAGAAGTAGCGCAGCGCCAGCTCGGCCAGCGCCTCGTCGCCCTCGAGCCGGCGCGGATGCGGCGTCCACTCCGCGCTGAGCACGAGCCCCTGCTGCGTGCCCTTCGCCGGCCCCCAGAGCACGACGCCGGTCTGGGCGAGGTACCAGATCACGTGGTATCCGCGCTGGCCCGACGGGTCGATGCCGGCCTCGCGCAGCACGGCGAAGTACTCGTCGCGGGTGTGGGCCGTGCGGTCGGCGAGGGCACGCTCGGTGACGTCGCGGGCGCGGGCGAGGGTGGCGTCATCCAGCCCCAGGGCGGCCTGGCGGGTCGCGGCGCTCGCGATGGTGCGCTCGGCGGTCACGCCGAGCACCCACGCCAGCTCGGACGCGGGCATGAAGTGGAGCGTGCCGCGGAACGGCGCCGCGCGCACGATCTCGCCGCGATCGAGGGCCGCGAGCAGGTCGCTCAGCCGCGAGCCCGGGGCGCGCAGGCCGAGCGCCCAGCCGCCCTGGATGAAGTCCTGCGCCTGGGTCGCGAGGAAGTGCCGCGACACGTCGAGCAGGGACATCCGCTCGGCCGGCTCGACGCGCTGGGTCGAGAGGCGCAGGCGCAGCAGCTCCCTCGTGCTGATGGTCGGCGGCATGGTTACAGTCTGCCGGTCGCCACCGTCACGGCTGGGGGCGCACCATCGGCAGGAAGATGTCGTCCACGATCTCGAGCATCACGCTCTCCGGGATCGGCTTCAGCGTCATGATCAGCTCGTGCCGGATGAGGTCGAACGGCAGCGACGCGACCCGCGGGGTGAGCTTGGCCGGGTCGATCTCGCCGCGGTCGATGCCGCGCTGCATGATCGTGTCGACCGCGGAGGGGCGCCCCTCGAGCAGCGCCACCCGCAGGTCGGCCGGGGCGAGACCCGTCGCCTGGTAATAGCTCCCGAGGTGCACGCTGATCAGCGCGGCCATGTCGCGGCGCGACTCGTTGGCGCCGCGCATGATGGCGAGAAGGTCGTCGCGAAGCGAACCCGTGTCGGGCGTCGGCACAGGCACCGGCCGGAGCCCGTGCCGCATGGCGGCGAGCAGCAGGTCGTCGCGCGTCGGCCAGCGCCGGTAGATCACCGGGCGGCTCGTGTGCGCGCGCTCGGCCACGGCGTCGATGGTGAACGTGGCGTAGCCGCCCTCGGAGAGTTCCGCCCACGCCGCGTCGAGCAGGGCGTTCTCGAGTTCGTCGCCTCGGCGACGTCGCGGGGAATCGGCTATTGGGTCCACTTGTGTATCTTATCGCGGCGAGCTACGATCCTGCTAGAAGATACGCACTTGTATCTTAAATGGAGGACATGATGGCCAAGAAGGAACGCACCGACGGGGTCGACCGCGAGGTGCTCAAGATCGCGAGCATCCTGATCGTCGGGGCGCTGGCCGTGGTCTTCGACACCACGATCGTGAGCGTCGCGCTGCACACCCTGAGCCGCGAGCTGCATGCGAGCGTGGCCACCATCCAGTGGGTGAGCACCGGCTATCTGCTCGCACTGGCCGTCGCGATCCCCCTGGCCGCGTGGGCGCAGTCGCGGTTCGGCGGCAAGCGCGTCTGGCTGTTCGCGCTCACCGTCTTCCTCATCGGGTCCATCGCGTGCAGCCTCGCCTGGAACGCGGAGAGCCTCATCGTCTTCCGCGTGCTGCAGGGCTTCGGCGGCGGGCTCATGCTGCCGCTGCTGCAGACCCTCGTGATGCAGGCCGCCGGCGGCAAGGCGCTCGGCCGCACGATGTCGGTCATCAGCCTGCCCACCGCGCTTGGCCCGATCCTCGGCCCGGTCGTCGGCGGCCTCATCCTCGGCTCGCTCGACTGGCGCTGGCTGTTCTGGGTGAACGTGCCGTTCTGCGTCGTCGGCTTCTTGCTCGCGCTGCGTTACCTGCCGAAGGACGTGCTGGGCGCCCGCCCGAAGCTGGATGTCGTCGGCCTCGTGTTGCTCTCCCCCGCCATGGTGGGCGTGCTCTACGGCCTCTCCAACGTGACCAAGGACGGCGGCTTCGGGCGACTGGATGTCTGGGCTCCCCTCGTCGCCGGCGTCGCCCTCCTCGTCGCCTTCGTGCTCTACGCGAGAAACCGAGGCGGCCGCGCCCTCGTCGACGTGCGACTGTTCTCGAAGCGCCCGGTCGCGTCCGCCTCCGCCGTGCTGTTCCTCTCCGGCGCCGCGCTCTACGGCGCGATGCTGCTTCTGCCGCTCTACTTCCAGGAGGTGCGCGGCGCGAGCGCGCTCACGGCCGGGCTGCTGCTCGTGCCGCAGGGAGTCGGCACGCTGTTCAGCCGCTCGGTGGCCGGGCGGCTCACCGACAGCATCGGCGCTCGGACGGTGTCGATCGTCGGCTTCGCGATCGTGGGGCTGGCGACCGTGCCGTTCGCGCTCGCCAGCGGCACGACCAGCGAGTGGATCCTCATGGCCGCCCTGCTGGTGCGCGGCTTCGGCCTCGGCGCCGTGCTGATCCCGGTGATGTCGGTGGCGTTCGTGGGGCTGGACCGGTCCGATGTGCCGCACGCCAGCATCCTGACCCGCATCACGCAGCAGGTCGGCGGCTCGTTCGGCACGGCCGTGCTCGCGGTGATCCTGTCGGGCGCGGCGGTCGGCGTGACCTCTGCGGCCGGCGCCGTGCACGCGTTCGACGTGGCGTTCTGGTGGGCGGTCGGCTTCACGGCCGTCGCGGTCGTCGTCTCGTTCGCCCTCCCTGGCCGCCCGCGGGCGGTTCCCGCCGCGAAGCTCGTGGCCGCTACGGAGTAGCGACCTTCTTCGGTTCCCGTTTGGGCGAGCCCTTCGCGCTGTTCTTGTGCGGCAGCAGGGTGTTCGCCTCCTCGAGCGACATGCCGTTGGTCTCGGGGATCACGCGGAACACGAAGATGAACGAGAGCAGGGCGAACAGCGCGTAGAGGCCGTACGTGAGCACCAGCGAGACCGAGGCGAGCGGCGGGAAGGTGACGGTGACCACGAAGTTCGCGATCCACTGGGCGGCCGCCGCGACGCCGAGCGCGCGGGCGCGGATGCGGGTGGGGAAGATCTCGCCGAGCAGCACCCAGACCACCGGGCCCCACGACGCGCCGAAGCTCACGACGAACAGGTTGGCCGCGACCAGCGCGATCGGACCCCACGCGCCCGGCAGGCTCGGGGCGCCCTTCACGATGTCGGCCTGGCTGAACGCGAGCGCCATCGCCGCGAGCGAGATGGTCATGCCGGCCGAGCCGAAGAGCAGGATCGGGCGACGGCCCACCCGGTCCACCAGCGCGATGGCGATGAAGGTCACCGCGATGTTGGTCACCGACGTGATCACCGAGATGGTGAACGAGTCCTTCTCCTGGAAGCCCACCGACTTCCACAGCGTGGTCGAGTAGTAGAAGATCACGTTGATGCCCACGAACTGCTGGAAGATCGAGAGGATGATGCCCACCCAGACGATGGGCTTCAACCCGAAGCGATTGCCCCGCAAGGCCCCCTTCTGCGAGCCCTTCTCGTCCTCCTTGATGGCCTCGCGCATGTCTTTGATGGCCCGGTCCACGTCGTCGTTGGGCCACAGCCGGGCGAAGATCTTCTTCACCTCGTCGTCGCGGCCCTTGAGCACGAGGAAGCGCGGCGACTCCGGCAGCAGGATCGAGATCACGCCGTAGACGATCGCCGGAACGGCGCCGGCGATGAACATCCAGCGCCACGCCTCCCATCCGAACCAGAACTTGGCGTCGGCGGCGCCGGCGGCGTTGGCGAAGAGCGTGTCCGAGAGCAGGGCCGCGAAGATACCGACCGTGATGGCGAGCTGCTGCAGCGAGGCGAGCCGGCCGCGCAGCTGCTTGGGAGAGATCTCGGCGATGTACGCCGGGGCGATCACCGACGCGATGCCGATGCCGAGCCCGCCGATGAGGCGCCAGGCGATGAGGTCCCAGACGCCCACCGACAGGCCGGCTCCGATCGCGCTGGCGAGGAACAGCACCGCGCCGATCACCATCGTGGGGATGCGGCCCCAGCGGTCCGCGATCCGCCCCGCCACGTAGGCACCGATCGCGCAGCCGATCAGGGCGCTGGCCACCGCGAAGCCGATGAGGCCCGCGGAGAGCCCGAAGTTCTTCTGCACGGCATCCACCGCCCCGTTCACCACGGAGGAGTCGAAGCCGAAGAGGAAGCCGCCGAGCGCCCCCGCCACGGCCAGTGCGACGACCTTGGCGGTCGTCTTCGAACTCGCCTGCTCGGCCATGGGATCCCTCTTTCGTCGGTGCGTGTCGTTGCAGCCACGAATGTACGCCGAGCGACGCTCACCGCCAGTGGCACGCGCGGATCTGCCGAAAGCGAACAATCGGATAACGCGTGCGTAATGCACTTCCGGAATGTCGGTGGAATAAACCAGACTGTTCACATGCTCTTCTAAGGAACGCTTCCACGCCGACTCGCAGGCGTGAGCGCTCCGGGCATCGCCGCCCAGCACATCCAATGTGGCGCTCGTTCTGGCACGAGTCCGTCCCCGGCCAAATCCCTATAACCGCACCCACGACTTCTGGACTCACCTTGACTGACACCACATACGACAATCCGACGACCGACGATGTCGTGGCGCCCGACCTGGGCGCTCGCAACCGGCTCGTCATCCTCCTGCTGCTGATCTCGACCTTCGTCGTGATCCTCAACGAGACGATCATGGGCGTCGCGCTGCCGACCCTCATGACCGACCTCGACATCCCGGCGTCGTCGGCGCAGTGGCTCACCGCCGCCTTCCTGCTCACGATGGCCGTGCTGATCCCGATCACCGGATTCCTCATCCAGCGTTTCAACACGCGGCCGCTGTTCATCGTGGCGATGGGGCTGTTCAGCGCTGGCACGGCGATCGCCGCGATCGCGCCCGGGTTCGACATCCTGCTCGTCGCCCGCGTCGTGCAGGCCGGCGGCACAGCGATCATGTTCCCGCTGCTCATCACCACCGTCGTCACGCTGGTGCCCGAGGAG
>JAODAU010000018.1 GCA_025463615.1 Microbacteriaceae bacterium
ATCGGCGCCAACCGCGCGGGCCGCACTATCGCCCGCCAGGTCGTCGCCCTGCTCAGCAACCTCGACTGACCTCACCGAGCGGCCCAAAATTGTACCGATTCGGTGCATTCTTGGGCAGCACGCGGGAAGAAGCCGACGGCGAGGGGGCCCGTGGCCGCGGTGACCTCGCCGTCGGCGTTGGTCGCGATCGCGACATCCTCGCCGGCGAAGCGCAGGCCCGTCACCGACAGTGCGCCGACCGTCGCAGACGGCGAGACGCCGAGCTCGCCGTCGCCGGGCCGCAGCCCGAGCGTGCTCGCCAGCACCGAGACGGCGGCTGCCGCCGACCAGGCCTGCGGGCGGCAGGCGGCGGGGTAGGGGATCGGGGTGGCCGTGGTGCTGGCCGGGTCGCCCGAGTGCAGCTCCGGCATCCTGTACCCGAAGCCGGATGCCGCGGCCAGCAGCCCCCGCGCCAGCGAGTCCGCCTCGTGCCGGAAGCCGTCCGCCGCAAGCCCGGCGATGGCGATCGCGGTGTCGTGGGTCCAGACGGAGCCGCCGTGATAGCTGAGCGGCCAGTACCCGGCCGAGTCGGTGGACATGGTGCGCAGCCCGTAGCCCGAGTCGAGCTCGGGGGAGGAGAGGCGGCGGGCGACGAGGGCGGCCTGGCGGGCATCCAGCAGGCCGGTGCCGAGCAGGTGGCCGAGGTTGCTGGTCACCGTGTCGACCGGGCGCTTGTGCGCATCGAGCGCGATAGCCGGGTAGGCGCCGCCGGCGGCCGGCACCCAGAACGTCTCGGTGAAGCGCGCCTGCAGCCGGGCGGCCCAGCCGCGCCAGTCGTCGGATGCGACCCCGAAGTGGTCGAGCAGGTCGGCCCCGTGCATGGCGGCCTCGTAGGCGTAGGCCTGCACCTCGCAGAGCGCGATCGGGCCTTCGGCGAGCGTGCCGTCGCGCCACTGCACCGAGTCGCCGGAATCCGTCCAGCCCTGGTTCGACAGGCCGTGGCCGGTGGTGTCGACGTATTCGAGCAGGCCGTCGCCGTCGCTGTCGCCGTAGTCGCGCATCCACTCGAGGGCGGCGACGAGGTTGGGCAGCAGCTCGCGCACCTCCTCGTCGGGCATGCCCCAGCGCCAGGCGTCGTGCAGCAGGCAGACCCACAGCGGGGTCGCGTCGACGGTGCCGTAGTAGAGCGGCGGCAGCGAGATGCCCTCGCCCGGGATCTCGAGGGTGGCGCGGCGCAGCTCGTGCATGATCTTGCCGGGCTGCTCGGCCGTGGCGTTCACGCTCACGCGGCCCTGCAGGTGGGCGAGCACGCGCAGGGTGCCCGCGGCGAGCCCGGTGCCGAGCGGCAGCATGAAGCGCGCGGCCCAGATGGAGTCGCGGCCGAACAGGGTGAAGAACCAGGGGGCGCCGGCGGCGAGGAATCCGGATTCCGGGTCGGCGACCGTCGACATCCGCAGGGCGTCGAGGTCGTCGAGCGCCTGGGCGACCCAGCGCTCCAGCCGGTCGTCGCCGGCCGTGACGGTGGGGATGCTCCACGGCACAGGCGTCTCGCTGCCTCGCACGACGGCGCGCGAGTCCGCCGCCACGACGCTCCACGCGACCGAGACCGAGCCGTGCGACGGCACCACGACGTCCCAGGAGAGCTCGATGCCGTCGTCGACCGGCGTCACGGCGGCGGCGGGGGCCTCGAGGTCGACGCTCACGGTGTCGCTCGCCCAGTGCGCCCGAACGCCGTCGATCGCGATCGGCACGGACGGGCCATGCAGGCCGGCCTTCACGGCATCCATGGGCGCGAGGTCGCTCGCGACGCGCACGACCACGGACGTGACGATCTCGGTCGCCAGCGCCGACTCGATGAGCACGGTCTCGACCGCGCCGGTCGCGCTGACAGACCGTGTGCGCGTCGAGCGCACCCGCGGGTCGGGCCACGCGTCGTCGAGGTGTCGCTGAAGCGCGACGAACGCGACGGTGTCCGCGCCCTCGGGCACGGTGGCGAGGTGCTCGCCCTGCTGCCCGCCGATGGTGAGCTCGGCGCTCGAGACGATGCGGACATCCGAGTGGTAGATGCCGTCGATGGCGCCGCCACCGAGGTCGCCGGTCTTGGCGGACCAGGCCTGCGTGGGGGCGCGCAGCACCACGGTCTGGTCGTGAAGCAGGGGCTGAAGAGTCATGGTGCGGTGTTCCTGATCCGATGTCATGCGGCGAGAAGCCTGGTGTCGAGCGCGGTTTCGGTGGCATCGGCGCCGATGCGCCACGCGCGGTGGCCGGGCAGCTGGGTCACGGCCTCCACGAACCCCGTGCCGGAATAGCGGATGCCGGTGCCCTCCTCGAGCGCGAACCCCGGCCCGAGCGTGCCGTCGCCGACCGCCGTAAGGTGCGCGGGGCGGCGTGACGGGTCGGAGTCCCAGTGCACCGCGAGCGAACCCGGCACGAAGCCGAGGCCGTCCGCGACGGCGGTGACGTCGGGGCCGAAGGACGCCGTCGTGCCGCCCTCGTGCCAGCAGAGTGCGCCGGCGGAGCCGCCGGCGATCACGACGCCCGACGTCCATGCCTCATGGAGCATGTTCGGCAGGCCGTGGGCCCGCCAGACCGCGAGCAGGTTCACGAGGCTGCCGCCGCTGACCCAGATCACGTCCGACTCGAGGAGGTGACCGCGGGGGTCGGGGAGGTTGACGCGGGGGAAGAAACGCAGGTGCGAGGCATCCGCGCCGGCCAACCGGGCCGCCTCGAGCTCCTGGCCCTCGACGAAGCGCTGGTCGCCGCCCGCCGTGTTGACGTGCGTTACGCGCGGGCGCCTACCGGTGACGCGCGCCAGCTCGATCGCGTAGCCGAGGAGCGGCCCGTAGACGGCGTCGGTCCAGGTGCCCGCATCGAGGCCGCCGCACGTCGCGAGGATCGTCGGGGTCTCGGCGGTCATCCCTTCTCCGCCCCCTCGCTGGTGTTCATGATGCGTTTCTGGAAGATGAAGAACACGATCGCGACCGGGATGGTCATGATGGCGGCGGCCGCGAGCTTGAGCGGATACTGGGTGCCCTGGCTCAGCTGCCCGGACGCGA
This sequence comes from Microbacteriaceae bacterium, assembly GCA_025463615.1. The sequence continues at coordinate 3,036 of JAODAU010000018.1, forward strand.
GCCCGGCGACGCCCTTGGTGAGGGTCGTGAGGTTGGGCGACTGCGTGGAGATGATGAAGTGCGCCAGCTCGTTCCACGACCCCTGGAACGACAGGATGATGATGGTGATGAGCGCCGGACGCGCCATCGGCAGCACCACCGACCAGAAGATGCGGAACGTGCCCGCGCCGTCGATGCGCGCCTGCTCCTCCACGCTCACCGGGATCGACTCGAAGAAGCCCTTCATGATGAAGATGCCGGCCGCGTCGGTGAGCAGCGGGATGATCATGCCCGCGTAGGAGTCGTAGATGCCGAGCTGGTTGATCACCAGGAACTTCGGGATCAGCAGCACCACGGTCGGCACGGCCATCACCGCGATGAGCCCGGCGAACATCACGTTGCGCCCGCGGAAGTGCAGGCGGGCCAGCGCGTACCCGGCGATCGAGTCGAGGAACACCCGCCCGAACGTGACCACGATCGTCACCAGCGCCGAGTTGCCGAACCAGAGCGGGAAGTCGGAGTTGAGGAACAGCTTCGCGTAAGCGGCGGTCGTGAACGTCTGCGGAATGAGCGAGAGCGGGTTGGATGCCGCCTCCGGCTCGGTCTTGAACGAGGTCGCGATGTTGATGAGGAACGGGAAGATGTAGACGATCGCGATGACGATCAGCACGGCGTAGAGGCCGGAGCGCGCCACGATCTGGCGGGTGCTGCGGTGCTCCTTGCGCACGAAGGTGCGCGGCTTGTCGATGGTGGTCATCAGGTGCCCTGCCCCCTCGAGTTGCTCTGACTGATGGCGATGCCGGTCGCGATGTCGTTCGGCCCAGGACCGTCCGACCAGTCATCGGGCTTCCGGCCCGGCTCGTCCGGCGGCACCTGGTAGAGCCGCATCCGCCGCTTGGACACCTTGCGCTCGGCGAGCACCCAGCGCTGGAACAGGGTGAAGACCACGATGATGGCGAACAGGATGAACGCGATCGCGGCGCCCTGGCCCCACTCCTGGTTCGTGAACGCGGCCGTGTACGAGAGGTAGGCGGGGGTGACCGTCGTCTTGGCCGGGCCGCCCTGCGTGCCCGTGTAGATCTGGTCGAAGACCTGCCAGCAGCCGATGAGGCCGAGGGTGAGCACGGTGAACAGCGTGGGGCGGAGCTGCGGCAGGGTGACCCGCCAGAAGCGCTGCCAGCCGTTGGCGCCATCCATCTCCGCGGCCTCGTAGACCTCGGGGCTGAGGTTCTGCAGCGCCGCGACGAACAGCAGCATGAACGTGCCGCTGGTGGTGAAGACGGCGAGCAGGATCAGGGCGAACATGGCGACGGACGGGCCGCCGATCCAGTCCCACCAGGGGATGCCGAGGGCCGTGTTGTTCTCGAGGAACCCCGGCCCGTTGTGCACGCCGAAGTGGAAGATGCCGTCGGCGTCGTTGAACCAGTTCGGTCCCTTCACCCCGATGTACGACAGGAGCGCGTTCACCGCGCCGGTCGAGTTGAAGAGGAAGAGCCAGAGCACGGTGATCGCGACCGAGCTGGTGACCGAGGGGAAGTAGAACGCCGTGCGGAAGAAGCCGCGACCCCGCAGGATCTGGCGGTTCACCATCACGGCGAGGAAGAGCGAGAGCGCGGTCTGCAGCGGCACGACCAGCAGCACGTACCAGGCGTTGTTCTTGAGCGCCATGCCGAAGTCCTGTTCGGCGAGCCCGCCGCCGCTGAGCAGCGCGCCGTAGTTCTTGAAGCCGACGAAGCCGACGTTCGACGAGAACGGGCTGCCGTTGCCGTTCCAGTCGGAGAAGCTCACCCACAGTGCCATGAGCACCGGGATCACGAGGAAGACCCCGAGCAGGATGAGCATGGGTGCGGTGAACAACCAGCCCGAGGCGGCCTCGCCCCGGCGGATTCCGGATGCCCGGCGTCGCGGCGTGAGCGCCGGCCGCCTCGAGATGGTTGTCATCGCGTTACTTCAGCAGCGCTTCGAGGTTCTTCTGCGTCGCGTCGAGGATCGTCTTGGGATCGCTCGTCGCCAGGGACTCGAGCTTCGAGTTGAAGTCGGTCACGACATCCGCAGCGCCCTTCGCGGTCGGCACGCCCTTGGCGTAGCTGGCCGCGTCGAGGAACGGAACGAGGGGCGCGTTGGCCTTCTTCCAGTCGCTGGCGGCGGACTGGATCGACGGCATCGGGCCGAAGGCCTTCGAGAAGGCGAGCTGGTCCTTGGCGCTGGTCAGCTGCTCGACGAGCTTGAGAGCGGCGGCCTGGTTCGGGCTCTTGGCGGCGATGCCCCAGCAGTTGGTGAACTGCAGGGTTCCGGCGCCGGCCGGGCCCTTGGGCAGCGGAACGACCGTGTACTTGACGTTCGGGTAGTCGGCGGTCATGCCGCCGACGATCCAGTTGCCCTCGATGGTCATCGCGGCCAGGCCCTTACCGAAGGCCTCACCGCCCCAACCGGCGCCGAGGTCCTTGGCGAACTTGAGCGTGCCGTCGTTCTCCATCTTCTTGACGAAGTCGAGCGCGGTCACGTTGGCCTGGCTGTTGGCCGTTGCCTTGGTGCTGTCGTCGTTCATGAGGTTGCCGCCGGCCTGCGTCATGAAGGCGCCGACGCGGGCGTACTCGCCGCCGATGCCGAGGCCCACGTGGCCGCCCGTGGTGAGCTTCTTGGCGACCGACTCGAGCTGGTCCCACGTCTTCGGGATGTCGGAGTCCGTGAGGCCCGCGGCCTTCCACATGTCGGTGTTGATCTCGAGCTGCAGCGTGGAGAAGTCCTTGGGCGCGCAGTAGAACTTGTTGTCGTACGTGAAGGACTTCACGAGGCTCGGGTAGAAGTCGCTCTTGTTCTTGAGCTGGTCGCCGTAGGCGAGCAGCGAGCCGTTCGAGGCAAAGCCGGCCAGGGCATCCGTCGACAGGTAGAACACGTCGGCGGGCTTGCCCGACGAGAAGCCCTGCGCGAGCTGCTGGGCCAGGTTGCTGGCGGGGAGCACGGATGCCTTCGTGCCCGAGCTCTTCGACCAGTCGGCGACCGCGCTCTTGACGGATGCCGTCTCGGCGTCACCGCTCGAGCCGATGAGCACGGTGAGCGCCTTGTTCGATGAGGTGAGCTTGCCCGAGTCGCTGCTCGAGCCGCTGCTGAATCCCGATCCGCAGGCCGTGAGCGCGAGTGCGCCCGCCGCGGCGAGTGCGCCGGCGACGAGCCAGCGCGATGTGCGTCTTTGCATGTGTTTCTCCTTGGATGAGTGTGCCCTATGGGCACTGCAGGGGTCTTCTTCGTCTCCTTTGATCGTTCAAATTCTCGCAACGCTGCCCGCGATTTGATCGATCAAACTCCGTTACGTACCGTAAGCGCACTCCGCGCAGGAGTCAAGTCACGGGCGACCCTTCGCGCGGAGTAACGTACCGGGAGACTTGATCGATCAAGAGAGGGTGAGGATGTCGCAGCTACCCACCGTGCTCGACGTCGGCCGCGTCGCGGGCGTCTCCCGCCAGACGGTGTCCAACGTGCTCAACTCGCCCGAGCTGGTGCGGCCCGCCACGCGCGAGCGGGTCGAGGCGGCGATCGCACAGCTCGGCTACCGGCCGCACGCCTCGGCGCGGCGGCTGCGCACGCGCAAGAGCTCGACCCTCGGCATCCGCCTCGACCCGATGACGAACGGCATCTCGGGCTCCGTGCTCGACCGCTTCCTGCACGCGCTCACCGAGCAGGCCGACCGCCGCGGCATGCGGGTCATGCTCTTCACCGCCACGGATGCCGACGACGAGATCCGCCAGATCGGCAAGCTGCGCGACGGCGCGGATGTCGACGCCTTCGTGCTCACCTCCACGTTCTACGGCGACCCGCGCACCGAGTGGCTCATCGCCAACGAGGTGCCGTTCGTCACCTTCGGCAGGCCGTGGGGCATCGACGACATGAACGACCCGCGGCACCTCTGGGTGGACGTCGACGGGTTCCGCGGCGTGCAGGCCGCCACCGAGCACCTGCTCGCGTCCGGCGCGCGGGATGTCGCCTATCTCGGCTGGCCGAGCCACTCCGGCACCGGCGACGACCGCCGGCACGGGTGGCAGACGGCCATGGGGGATGCCGGCATCACTCGGCTCGACGGCCTCGACCTCCGCACGGTCGACGGCGTCACGCAGGGCCGCGACGCCATGCGGGCCGCGCTCGCCGCCGGCCGGAAGGTGGATGCCGTGGCCGCCGCCAGCGACTCCCTCGCCCTGGGCGCGCTGCTGGCCGTGCCCGCCGGAACCCCCGTGATCGGCTACGACAACACGCCCGTGGCCGAGGCCGTGGGCCTCTCGAGCGTGGAGCAGCCCCTCGACGAGGTGGCGGCCGGCGTGCTCGAGCTGCTGCTCGGCCCGAGCGGCAGCGACGTCGTCGAGCCGGGCGAGCGCCGCCACCGCCTCGTCACCCCGCGCCTCGTGCTGCGCGAGCTGGGCGCCCTCGCCGAGCTCTAACCCCATCCGCCCAGATCCACCGTGAGTGGGCGACTTTTGTCGTCAGGCGGCGCTCATGAGTGCGAATATCGCCCACTCGGGGCGGGCGGGGTGGGGTTCAGCGGGCGAGGAGGTAGAGCAGCGCGGCCAGCGCGATGCCGACCGCCAGGTTCGCGGCGACGTTGAGCAGCGCGCGAGCCCAGCGGCCGCCGAGCGCGAGCTGCATCGTCTCGACCGACCAGGTGCTGAACGTGGTGAGCCCGCCCGTGAACCCGGTCAGCAGCACCAGCCGCAGGTCGGATGACACGACCCCCCGCTCCGCGAGCCCGAGCACCAGCCCCCCGATCGCCGACCCCACCGCGTTGACGATGAGCACCCCCCAGAGGAACCCCGTGCGCCCGGCGAACAGCAGCGAGACGCCGTAACGCCCGAGCGCTCCGACGACGCCCGCGCCGAGCACGGCGAGCACGAGGGCCGCGGTCACTCGTCCGCTCCGTGGATGGTCGTGCGCGCGGTGCGGCCGCCGAGGGCGAGCCCGGCGGATGCGGCGGCGAAGCCGAGCAGGATGCTGGCCGCGAGGTAGGCGAGGGCGAGCATCCACTCGCCGTGGGAGGCCAGGGCCACGAGCGAGACGACCAGCGCCGAGAAGGTCGTGAACGAGCCGAGCAGCCCCGGCCCGAGCCCCGCCTTGAGCCAGCCGGGCGTCGACGGCCGCACCCAGACGCGCGAGACGAGGATGCCGAGGGCGAACGCACCGACTACGTTGATCACCAGCGTGCTCACCGGAAACGTCTCGTCGGTGTGCGGCACGACGGTGTCGAGCGTGAGCCGCAGCCACGTGCAGACGATCGCGCCGACGACGACGGAGAGTACCTCACGCCACCCCGATCTACCCCCCGCCACGGC
>JAODAU010000028.1 GCA_025463615.1 Microbacteriaceae bacterium
ACCAAGCAGCGCGCACCGGATGACGACCCGGTCTTCCTGCAGCGCCTCGGCGCCGACAAGGAGCGCGACGAGCGCATCAAGGAGCTCGAGCGCCGCCTCGCCGAGCTCGACGACGACCACGACGACCCCAAGAAGTAAGTGCCTAACACCTCGACCGATTTCGCGGTCGGCCTGCTCGGCGAGTTCGTGCGGCGCGGCGTGCGTGACATCGTGCTATGCCCCGGCTCGCGCTCGCAGGCGCTCGCGCTGGCGGCCGCCGCCTACGAGCACGCGGGCCTGCTGCGCCTGAGGGTGCGCATCGACGAGCGGTCGGCCGGATTCCTCGCCCTGGGCCTCGCGGTCGAGACGGGCACCCCGGTGCTCCTCGTCACCACCTCGGGCACCGCCGTGGCGAACCTGCACCCCGCCGTGCTGGAGGCGCACCACGCCGGGGTGCCGCTCATCCTGCTCACTGCCGACCGGCCTGCGGAGCTGCGCGGCATCGGCTCCAACCAGACCACCCACCAGGTGGGCATGTTCGACGCGGCGGTCGGCTGGCTGCGCGACGTGGAGGTGCCGCACGTCGGCGGCTTCGACCCGGCGCTGCCGTCGCAGCTCGCGCACGAATCGTATTCGGCGGCGGCCGGGCACTCGTCGTCGCCGGGGCCGGTGCAGCTCAACCTGGCGTTCCGCGAGCCGCTCTCGGGCCCGGTCGGCGAGCTGCCCGCGCTCGAGCCGCACGTGTGGCCCTCGCGAAGCGCCGCCGGAACCGTGCTGGAGCAGGCACCCGAGACCGTGGTGATCGCCGGCGCGGGCGCCGGCCCTGAGGCGGAGCAGGCGGCGCGCGAGTTGGGTGCGCCGCTGGTCGCGGAGGTGACGAGCGGGGCGCGCTTCGGGCCGAACCTGGTGGCGGCCTACCGCGAGCTGCTGGGCGCGGAAGACTTCGGTGGCCGCGTCTCGCGTGCTGTCGTGTTCGGGCATCCGACCCTCAGCCGGGAGATCCCTGCACTGCTGCTGCGGCCGGATGTCGAGGTCGTCGTGGTGCGCGGAACCGCCGCAGAGGCCTACAACCCCGGCCATCGCGCCAGGGTCGTCGCCGGGCCGGTCACGGTGGATGGCGCGCCCGACGACTCGCGCGAGGCCCGCGCCTGGCTCGGCAGCTGGGTGCACGCGTCGCGCGCGCTGCTGGACGATCAGCCCGTGCCGGTGCCAACCTCCTCCCTCGCGCGCGAGCAGCTCGCCGCCTACCGCGCGCCCGTCACCCGCCGCTCGCTGGTCGAGCTGGTCTGGCGCGCGACCTGGCCGCACGACCGGCTCGTGCTCGGCGCGTCCCGGCTCATCCGGGTCGCGGATGCCGTGGTGCCCGGCAAGCGCATCCCCGCCCACGCGAACCGCGGCCTCGCCGGCATCGACGGAACCATCGCCACGGGCATCGGCATCGCCCTCGCCAGCCAGGCCGGCGCCGGTGCGAACGGCGTCACGCGCGTGCTCATCGGCGACCTGACCGCGCTGCACGACGTGGGCTCGCTGCTGTTCGGGGTGGGGGAGCCTCGGCCGCGCATCCAGGTGATCGTGGGCAACGACGGCGGCGGCACCATCTTCGACGACCTGGAGGTCGCGGCATCCGCCGCCCCCGACGCGTTCGACCGGGTGCAGTTCACGCCGCAGGAGGTGGGGTTCGAGGCGCTCGCGGCGGCCTACGGCTGGGAGTACCGGCGCGCGGGCAACACGGGCGAGCTCGACGAGGCGCTGGCGGCATCCGACGCCCCGCGGCTCATCGAGGTGCCCCTGCCGCGCGCGTAGCCCTGGGGCTACCATCGCAGGCATGGCGAAATCGGTCTGGACCTCGAGCCCCACACAGCTTCTGCGCGCGGACGCCGGCTTCGTGCTGGCGGATGTCGACCCGGACTCGAAGCCGGGCTTCGACGGCGGCAAGAAGGACGGCGTCGCCGCGCTGGAGGCGGGCCGCGAGCCGCTGCGCGACCTGCAGGAGCGGCTCTGGGCGGAGAGCAGGTTCGGCGGCACGCGCTCGCTGCTGCTGGTGATCCAGGCGATGGACACGGCGGGCAAGGGCGGCATCGTCGAGCACGTCACCGGCGGCATCACGCCCGAGGGGCTCTCCGTCTACGCGTTCAAGAAGCCCACCCAGGAGGAGCTCGCGCACGACTTCCTCTGGCGGGTGCGCAAACAGCTGCCGGGCGCCGGGTTCGTGGGCGTCTTCGACCGCAGCCACTACGAGGACGTGCTGATCGGCCGAGTGCGGGAGCTCGCGCCCGAGGCGGAGATCGAGAGCCGCTACGACCGCATCGTCGAGTTCGAGCGAGAGCTGGTCGAGGCGGGCACGACGATCGTGAAGGTGATGCTGCACATCAGCTCCGACGAGCAGAAAGCGCGGCTCGGCGACCGGCTCGCCGACCCGGCCAAGCAGTGGAAGTTCAACCCGGGCGACCTCGACGAGCGCGCGTTCTGGCCGCAGTACCAGTGGGCCTACCAGGTGGCGATCCAGCGCACGTCGACGGATGCCGCGCCGTGGTTCGTCGTGCCGGCGAACGCCAAGTGGTACGCGCGGGCGGCCGTGCAGCGGCTGCTGCTCGACGCGCTCGGCGGCCTGGACCTGGACTGGCCGGTCGTCGACTACGACGTGGAGGAGCAGAAGGCGCGCCTCGCCGCGTCCTAGCGAGAGCGGATCGAGCTCGTCGAGATCTCGCACGGAGCTACCCGGCCGTGAGATCTCGACGAGCTCGATCCGCTTATCACGCAGAGGGGTTGAGCGCCTCGACGATCGGGCGGAACTTCATCCGCGTCTCCAGCAGCTCGCGCTGCGGCACCGAGTCGGCGACTATGCCCGCGCCGGCATATGCCGTCAACCGGTCGCCGGCGACCTGCGCGCTGCGCAGCGCAACCGCCCACTCGCCGTCGCCGTCCGCCGCCACCCAGCCCACCGGCCCGGCGTAGCGGCCGCGGTCGAAGGGCTCCAGCTCGGCGATCACCGCGAGCGCCGTCGCGGTGGGGGTGCCGGCGACCGCGGCCGTCGGATGCAGCGCCTGCACCAGGTCGAGCGAGGTGGAGCCGTCCGACAGCTCGCCCTCGATGTCGCTGGCGAGGTGCCAGACGTTGGGCAGCTTGAGTGTGAACGGCAGGTCGCTGGCCGTGGCATCCGCGCTGTGTGCGCGCAGCGACGCGAGCACGTTCTGCACGGCGAACCGGTGCTCGTCCTGGTCCTTGGTGGAGGTGGCGAGGGCCGTGGCCGCGGCCTGGTCGGAGGCGGCATCCGTGCCCCGGGCGGCGCTGCCCGCGAGCACCCGCGCGCTCACGCTGCCGCGGCTCACGCTCACCAGCGTCTCGGGGCTGGCGCCGAGGAAGCCGTCGACGCAGAAGGTCCAGCAGTCGGGGTAGCGGGTCGCCAGGCCGTCCAGGATGCGGCGGATGTCCGCCCCGGCCGGCAGCGCCGCCGTCGCGTCCCGCGCGAGCACCACCTTGCTCAGCTCGTGGGACCGGATGCGGCGCACCGCCGCCTCGACGGCATCCACGTAGGCCTGCC
>JAODAU010000071.1 GCA_025463615.1 Microbacteriaceae bacterium
TAGTGACCTCGCCGGTGTGCCGCTGTGCGCGGTCCTGGGGGACCTCAACCTTCACGCCCGCGATGTCGACGACGATTGTGGAGCCCGCCGACGTGGTGACCGGCCCGGTGAACAGGTTCGACTGGCCCAGGAAGTTGGCGACGAACGCGGTCTTCGGCAGCTCGTAGAGCTCCTCGGGCGAGCCCATCTGCTCGATCCGGCCCTTGTTCATCACGGCGACGGTGTCGGCCATGGTCATGGCCTCCTCCTGGTCGTGCGTGACGTGCACGAAGGTGAGGCCGACCTCGGTCTGGATGGTCTTCAGCTCCAGCTGCATCTGTCGGCGCAGCTTGAGGTCGAGGGCGCCGAGCGGTTCGTCCAGGAGCAGGAGCGCCGGGCGGTTGACCACGGCGCGTGCAAGGGCGACGCGCTGCTGCTGGCCGCCGGAGAGCTGCTGCGGTCGGCGCGCGGCGAGGTGGTCCAGCTCGACCAGGCGCAGGGCCTCGTGGGCCTTCTCCACGGCATCCGGAATTCGCCGCCGCTTGAGCCCGAAGGACACGTTGTCGAGCACGGTCATGTGCGGGAAGAGCGCGTAGCTCTGGAAGACGGTGTTGACCGGGCGCTGATATGGCTTCGTGGACGTCACGTCCTTGCCGCCGATGAGGATGCGACCGGCAGTCGGCTCCTCGAGCCCGGCCACGAGGCGCAGCGTCGTGGTCTTGCCGCAGCCCGACGGCCCGAGGAGGGCAAAGAAGGAGCCGGCCGGGATCGTGAGGTCCAGGTCTTCGATGGCCGTGAATCCGGGGAAGCGCTTGGTGATGCCCTCGAGCCGGAGGTCTGCCCCGGACTCGGCGAAACTGGTATCGGCCATCAGTTGCCGAGACCCACCGCTTCGAACTGGGCGTTGTACTTGGTCTGCTCCGCGTTGGTGAGCGTGCGGAAGATCTTGACCTTGTCGAGGGTCGACTGGTCGGGGAAGATCAGCTGGTTGTCGACGTAGCTCGGGTCGACCGTCTGCATGGCCTCCTTCGCGCCGACCACCGGCGTGATGTAGTTCACGTAGGCGGCGACGGTCGCGGCGACCTCGGGCTCGTAGTAGTAGTTGATGAGCTTCTCGGCGTTCGCCTTGCGCGGCGATCCGATCGGGATGATGAAGTTGTCGCTCCACAGGGTGCCGCCGCTGTCGGGGATGGCGAACCCGAACTTGTCGCCACCGACCTCGCCGTTGATCGAGTTGACGTCGCCCGACCAGACGATCGCCGCGATGGTGTCGCCGCTCTTCAGGTCGTCGGCGTAGGAGTTGCCCTTGATGTTGCGGATCTGGCCGCTCTTCACGTACTTGTTGAACTCGTCGATCGCCTTGGTGAACTCGGCGTCGCCCCAGCTCTTCGACGAGATGTCGACGCCCTGCTCGAGCATGATGAGGCCGATGGTGTCGCGCATCTCGGAGAGCACGCCGACCTTGCCCTTGAGTGCAGGGTCCCAGAGCTCGGAGACGCTCTTGAGCCCGCTGGGGAGCTTCTCCTTGTTCCAGCACAGGCCGGCGAATCCGCTCTGCCAGGGCAGCGAGTAGTTGCGGCCCTTGTCGAAGTCGGGGTTCTGCAGGCTCGGGCTGAGGTTCTTGATGTTCGGGATCTTGGAGTGGTCGAGCTTCTGGGTGTACCCCAGCCCGATCAGCCGGGACACCATCCAGTCGGTGAGGCACACGGTGTCCGCGCCGATGTCCTGGCCGAGGGCGAGCTGGTCCTTGACCTTCGCGTAGTAGGTGTTGTTGTCGTCGACGGCCACCGTGTATTTGACCTTGATGCCGGACTCTTTTTCGAACGCGATGAGCGTCGGGTACTTCTTGCCCTTCTGGTCGAGGTAGTACGACCAGTTGTCCCAGTTGAGCGTCTTGTCCGACGAGGAGACGTCCTTCGCCGCGCTGGGCTTCCCGCTGGTGCCGGCGGCACAGGCCGCGAGGGCCAGGGTGGCGGCACCGATGCCCGCACCCTGCAGGACGGTGCGACGAGAGATACTCGACCGCTTCGCCTCGCTGACCAGTCGCTGGAACATCGGATCGTCCTGCAGCGGGTTACTCATCGATGGTTCTCCTTCACGAAGTTCAGATCGTGCGGACACGGGTGTGCGTTGCTGTCTCAGATACTTGCACAGCGTCGGCAGCGACCGCACGCTTTATGGAGCAAAAGGCCGATCACGAAACATGATCTTTACGAAATCAGCACGATTCGAGCGATTTCAGTGCGGATTCGCTCGTGCGGCGCGAGTACGCTGGATGCCGTCGACAGGGTGGTCAGGCTCTGGGTTCGCATCCGTCCACGCGCTTTCCGCGCCGTCGCATCAGTAACAGGAGCATCATGAGAGTCGCAGTCCCCGCTGAGGTCAAGAACAACGAGTTCCGCGTCGCGATCACCCCGGCCGGCGTGCACGACCTGGTCGCGCACGGCCACGAGGTGCTCGTGCAGTCCGGTGCCGGGATCGGGTCCTCGATCACGGACGACGAGTACGCGGCGGCGGGCGCGCGCATCGCTCCCGATGCCGCGGCGACCTGGGGCGAGGCCGACCTGCTGCTCAAGGTCAAGGAGCCGATCGCCAGCGAGTACGGCTTCTTTCGTGACGGCCTGCTGCTCTTCACCTACCTGCACCTGGCCGCCGAGCCGGAGCTGACCCGCGAACTCGTCGCGAACCGGGTGACCGCGATCGCCTACGAGACCGTGCAGCTGCCGTCGCGCGCGCTGCCCCTGCTCGCGCCGATGAGCGAGGTCGCGGGACGCCTCGCGCCCATGGTCGGCGCCAACGTCATGCTCAAGCCGAACGGCGGCTTCGGGCTGCTCGTCTCCGGTGTACCCGGCACGCGGCCGGCGAACGTCGTGGTGCTCGGCGGCGGGGTCGCGGGCACCAGCGCCGTCGCGATCGCCGTCGGTCTCGGTGCCGAGGTGACGGTGCTCGACACCAACATCCAGCGGCTCCGCGAGCTCGACGCTCTCTACGCCGGGCGCGTGCGCACCATCGCCTCGAACGGCTTCGAGATCGACCGCGCCTGCGTCGCTGCCGACATGGTGATCGGCTCCGTGCTCGTTCCGGGCGCCAAGGCGCCCAAGCTGGTGAGCAACGAGCTCGTGAGCCGCATGAAGCCGGGCAGCGTGCTCGTGGACATCGCCGTCGACCAGGGCGGATGCTTCGCCGACACCCACCCGACGACCCACGCCGACCCCACCTTCACCGTGCACGGCTCGCTGTTCTACTGCGTGGCGAACATGCCCGGCGCCGTGCCGCACACCTCCACCTACGCGCTCACGAACGCGACGATGCCGTACGTGCGGGCCCTCGCGAACAGCGGATGGCTCGCCGCCCTGCGCGCGGACCCCGCGCTCGCACTCGGCCTCAACACCCACGACGGCTCCGTGGTGAGCGAGCCCGTGGCTACCGCTCATTCGCTTCCCCTCCGTCCCCTGGCCGAGGTACTGGGCTAGGAAGCATCACACGACCGACCCGTCCGTCGACGGCGAGCAGCCACGCGCCGCCGGAGCCGGGCCGAATCGGCGGAGGGAGCGCGCGGCTGCCGGAGATGGCGCGGAACTCGGACGTCGTGCACCCGTCGAAGACCAGCGCTGCTGTGCCCCGGAGGGCGCCGAGCGCGGCCCAGGCGGCCTGCCAGCCCTCGGGATCGGCGACGACCGCCGTCGGGCCGCTGGCCGCCGACGCCACGTGGACCGCGCCGTCGACCCCGGCCACCGAGTAGCGGGCGCCGAGGTCGCGGGACAGCTCGCGCACGCGTCGGGTCACGACGGCGACGACGGGGTATGCGGCCGGCTCCAGCACCGCCGGGACAGAGACCGGCCACTCCGTCGTCGCCCGGTCCGTGACCGCCACCTGCACGGACCTGCCGCGCCACTCCCCGCGACCGGGTGGCGCGTCCGGAGCGAACAGCGACGGGTCTCCCCCGGCGAGCGCGTGCTCGTGCCGGTCCGGCATCCGCAGCAGGAGCCGTGCCTCACACGCACCGACGAGGGGCTGCAGCATCGACGAGGTACGCCGCATGGCCACGGCGAGGTGGGAGCCGACGGATGGTCCGATCCGGGCGAGCTCCACGAGCAGGTCGACGAAGGCCGGGCCGTGCTCCGCGCCCAGGCGGGTGACGAGCACGTCGAGGTCGTCGATCGCGATGACGCCGACGCCCTGGCCCGCCCGCACGCGCTCGACCGCGTCGACGACGGCATCCCACGCGCGCTCTGCGTCGGGCGGCAGCAGCCTGCCGCCTTCGGAGGTGCACAGGGTTGCGAGTGCGCGCGAGCGCCCTGAGCGCGTGGCACCCAGCACGAGGATGCTGCCGTCGGTCGCTGGATCCCACACGGCCGGCTCCTGCCGCTGCTCCTCTGGCAGGTCGGCCAGGCCGAACGCGGGCGCGGAACCGTGCGGCAGATCGTCGAGCAGGATCGTGCGCGGCAGGTCGTCGCACCAGGGGCGGCGGGGGCGCGGGGCATCCAGCCAACGGGCGATCACGGCGCGGACGTCGTCGCGCGCGACCAGCGCGACCTGGGCGGCGCGGGCCTCGCCGCCGTCGACCGAGACGAGCACCCTGCCGGGCGGCGCCTCCGAGAGACGAGCGGCGGCATCCGTGCCGATCACCGCGCGGCTGTCCGCGGGATTGGTGACGGCGAGCGAGAGACGGAGCCGCACGTTCGCGAACACGGCGTCGCGGATGACGCCCGCGGGTCGCTGGGTGCACAGCACGAGGTGGATGCCGAGCGACCGCCCGCGCGAGGCGAGGTCGCCGACGAGGCGGTGCAGGTCATCGAACCCGTCCTGCACCGCGGCGAACTCGTCGATCACGATCACCAGGCGCGGAAGCGCATCCGGGCTCTGCAGCGCCGAGATCTCGCGGACGCCGGCGGCCGCGAGCACGCGCTCGCGCCGCAGCACCTCAGCCCGCAGGCTCGGCAGCGCGCGGGCGGCTGCCCGCTCGTCCAGGTCGGTGACGAGCCCGACCACGTGCGGCAGGTCCGCGATCGGGGCGAACGACGCACCACCCTTGAAGTCGACGAGCAGCAGGGACAGCTCGGCCGGCGAGCGCTCCGCGGCCATCGCGAGCAGCCAGCTCACCAGCAGCTCGCTCTTGCCGCTCCCGGTCGTGCCGCCGATGATCGCGTGCGGCCCCTCGCCCACCAGGTCCAGCTCGAGGGGGCCGGTCGCGGCGACGCAGAACCGTGCCGCCAGGCCGGGCACCGCGCCCGACGGCTGAGGCGGCAGGCCCGCGAATTCCGCGCGGCCAGGTGGCTCGGATGTCGCCACCGCCAGTTCCGCGCCCGCCTCTCCCAGTGCCGCGGCGCAGGCGTTCGCCTGCTCGAGCGACACGAGCTCGGGCCGGCAGCCCTCGATCTCGGGGCCGCCCGGCCGGGCGATCCGCGCGGTGCCGCCGTCGAGCACGAGCTCGACCCCGCAGCCGAGCGGAAGCCGATCCGACGACCCGGTCTCGGCGATCAGCGCCACCGCGCCGGCCTCCTGGCGGAACTCGATCGCGACGCCCGCCGAGTCGGTGCGCACGAGCCGGTGCGGCAGGCCATGCAGCCACGGCTCGTCGATGCCGCTCACCGCGAGCGTGGTGGTCGCCGGCGACAGCGTCGCCGCGACCTGCAGCGCGAGGGACCGGAGCACCGAGCGACGCACCGGGGACGTGCCGCCCAGCCCGATGCCCTCTCGCGCGTCGACCGTGAGCGGGGCATCCAGGCTGCCTGCCGCGGCGACCAGTCCCGGGTTCGCGGCGACGTCCCCCTCGAGCACCAGCGAGCTCGGCACGCGCGCCCGCCCGAGCACGACGGGCACATCACCGGCCGGGGACGCCCGCCAGAGCGCGGCATCCCGAACCCCGCCCGCCATCGCGAGGGCGCCGGAGGCCGCGCGCTCGAGTGCCGCACGCTCCCGATCGTGCGCCGCCTCGATCGCGTCCGAGGCCGCCAGCGTCTCGGCGAAGACCCGCTCGGCCTCGCGTCGCTTCTGCCTGCGCGCCTGCAGGCGCGAGTCCCCCAGGCTCGCCACCGCGATCACGGGCCCGAGCACCGCGAACACCAGTGCGAACGGCGAGGACGTCACCGCCCAGATCACCACCGCGCCGACGACGGGCGCGAGGCTGGCGAGCACCGGGAACGGATGCCGCCCCGCAACCTCAGCCGCCCGAGGCAGCACCACCCGCTCCTGCCGACCGTTGAACGCTGTCATCCCCCCAGCAGAGCACCCCCACCGCCGTCATCCGGCCGCGGACTGCCACCCGTGGACAGCCCACCCCTGTGGAGGAGGGTCAGCTCACGATGAAGAACTGCTCGCCGATCTCCACCCGCGTGCCGCGCACGAGACGGTAGCGCTTGTCCGGCAGGCAGCGCACCGGCGGCACGTCGGGCTGGCGCACGATGGTGCCGTTGCCCGAGTAGCGGTCGAGCACCCAGAAGTCGCCGTCGGTCTGGCCGAACTCGAGGTGGGTCTTCGAGACCGAGCGGCTCGGGTCGATCACCCGCACGAGCTGGTCGAAGTACTCCCCCGGCTCCGGCAGCGGGTTGCGGCCGACGAGGCCGCTGCCGTACACCGTCGAGCTCTCGCCCGTGCTGAACTGGAGGATGAAGCGTTCGCCGGGCTTCACGCGCCCGATGATGCGCGTGGCCTCGACATCATCCACGTCGGCGAAGGGCAGCGCGTGCGAGTGGGAGACGGGCTCGTCGATCGGCTCCTCCGGCGGCGCGGGCTCGTCGACCGAGTCCTGCGCGATGACCACATCCTCGATCGCGGGCTCGTCGCCGGCGACGGGAACGACGAGGTCGTCGATCCCCTCGGTCGAGTCCTCCTCGGCCGAGTCCTCCTCGACCGGGTCCTCCTCCACGGGCAGCAGCCGCTCGATCACCACGGTGTCGCGCGGCTGGCTGAAGTGCCGCGCCGCCGCCTGGGAGACCGCGCCGCACTCGCCGCAGAAGATGTCGCCGGCATCCATCGTGGCGCCGCACTGCTCGCAGCGCACCTGGCCGGTCGTCGCCTCGCCCCAGTGCCACGCGGTCGGCTGCTCAACCGGCGCGGGCGCGGGTGCGGGCGCCGCAACCGCGGGCGCTTCGGCGACCACCGGGATGGCTCCCGTGCTCTGGTGCACCTCGCCCGGCCGCACCGTGGGCACCTGCACGCGCGCGTGGCGCTTGGCGACGGGGGCGGCGGATCGGCCGCACTCCCCGCAGAACAGGGCGCCCTCGGGCAACTCGGTTCCGCAATACGTGCATCTCACTGGGCGACCCCTACCGCTTGAAGAACTTGCTGACACTATAACCACCGAGTGAACGCAGCGAGATCGCTGCCCGGATGCGCTGCCACCGCGTGCGATCGTCGTCCAGCGTGGCGACGAGCTCGTTCACCGACCGCCAGACGTTGTCGGCCTCGTCGGCGTCCGGGTCGCCCGGCGCGAACATCGCCCGGTCGGCGATCGACGCGAGCACGAGCGGGCGCATGCCGCCCATCGCGGCGGCCACCTCGGTGCGGGTCGCGGCCGCGGGGGCCGTGTAACCGCGGTCGACTATCGCGTCCTCGTACTCCTCCCAGCCGCCGCTGATGCGCTCGATCGGCGTGTCGGCCGTGCGTCGCTGGTGTCGCCGCCGCAGCTTGGTCGCCACGATGGCGATGAACGGGGCGAGCACGATCGCGGCGCCGAGCAGCACCCAGCCGAGGATCCTGAGCACGGCGAACAGGATGACGAGCCACGGGGCGAGCGCCTCCGGTTGGTCCTGCGTGCTGTCCGGGGGAACCTGCGAGGTGCGCACCTGCGGGTCTTCGACCGGGGGCTGCACCGGGGACTGCGGCAGCGCGATCCGCGTGGGCTCCTGCGGCTGCTCGGCGGGGATGGCGCGCACCGGCGGCGTCGGGTCGATGGTGACCCAGCCGTAGCGGGACGTGTCGACCTCGATCCACGCGGACACGTCGTCACCGCGCACCCGGGTCGTGCCCGCCGTGTCGATGTTCTTCGGCGCGAAGCCGAACACCACGCGCGCGGGGAACCCGATCTGGCGCGCCATGAGAGCCGCGGTCACGGCGTACTGCTCCTGGTCGCCGATCATCCGCTGGTCAGTGAGGAGCTGGGTGATGCGTTCCGCCGCGTGACCGGACCGGCTGGGCGGGTCGGTCGAGGAGACGCCGTGGCTCACGTAGCCGTTCTTCTTCAGCTCGTCGAGCATCTGCACGAGCTGCCTGCCCGGGCTGGCGGTGCCGGTGATCCAGCCGTTGAGGGCGGTCGAGACCTCGTCGGGCATGACGGTGACCCGCGGAACCTGCACCGCGCCCGGCTTCAGCGAGGCGAGTTGGGCTTCGGTCGGCTGCGTCGGAAGCACCGCGTCGAGCGTGTAGCGGTCGCCGGAGCTGAGCGGGGTGACCACGGCCGCCGTGCCGCTCGTGTCGTTGTAGTAGAACGCGTCGCGCAGGGTGCTGGAGTCGTTGCCCGAGAAGTCGATCGAGGTGAACTTGCCCACGGTCGGCACCCAGACGCCGTCGTAGTCGCCGACGGTGACGCCGATCGTGGCATCCTTGCCCTTCACCGCCGACTGGTCGAAGGTGTACGGCACGCGCGTGAACGAGCCGGAGTCGCTCGAGACGGTGTCGCTGCCGACCGAGTAGACGATGCCGTCGTAGGTGTCAAGGGTGGCGATGCGGATGCGGGCGCCGGCGGGCAGGCCCGTCACCGAGAATACGGTGCGGTCGGCCGTCTGCGGCAGCTCGTAGTGCCGGAAACCGCTCAGCGGGCTCGCGTAGTCGCGCGGGTCGAAGGGCTGCACCACGGCGGTGCGCAGCACCTGCCGCTCCCCCGTCGGGGGCAGCGCCGTGCTCGCCGCCATTGACGCGCCGGCGGCGATCACCAGGATGAGACCGGCGCTGAGCAGCGACCGCACGCCCGGGAACCCGCCGTCGGACACGGTCTCGAGCGGTCGGCCCTGGGCGTCGAGGGCGCGGGCCGCCAGCATCCGGATCGATTCGCGCCGGCGGTACCAGCGCCACCAGACCAGCCACAGCATGAGCGCGGCCAACAGCCCGAGGGTCGTCGGCAGCGGCCAGGTGGCGACCCCCGGGCCGAAGAGGATGGCGAGCACGAACAGCAGCGCGGGCGCAAACGCACCGAGCTCGCCCCAGCGGGCGCGCAGCGCGACCAGGAGCCCCGCCGTCGTCGTGCCGAGCACCAGGATGAAGGCGGGCACGAGCAGCGCCTGGTAGCTGCCGACCGGCAGGGTGATGGTGAGCAGCTGCTTCCAGCCGAGGGCGGCCCCCGTGACCAGGTCGACGATGCCCTGCCAGGTCGGGATCACGCCGAACAGCGCCTGGTCGGGCACGGCGAGCGGCACCCCGAGCAGCAGGAACACGCCGATCGTCACGAGCAGGGTGATCAGGCTCGACCAGCGCAGCCGCGCGGAGGTGATGGCGATGGCGGAGCCGGCGAGCGTCGCCACGACGATCACGACGATGATCTGCGTGCTGCGGTAGGTGGGCCAGAGGGCCGTCGACGCGATGGCCGTCGCGATCCACAGCATCACGGTGTTCGTCGCGACGAATCCGGGCGTCAGCTTGCGCCGGCGACGCGTGGTCAGGGCGGTCATGCGGCCGCCGCCCGCGCGAGGGACTTCTGCAGGTCCTCGAGGTAGCCGATGGTGAGCACGCTCAGGCCGGCGACGCGGCGGAGGCCCGGCACCGTCTCGGGGTCGCAGACGACGGCGACGACCTCGACCCCGGCGGGGAACTTGATGGATGCCGCGCGCAGCTCCGACGTCGACGTGAGCGACCCGCAGACCAGGAAGGCCACGGAGATGCCGGTGACCTCGTCGGCGGTCACGCGCGCGACATCCGTGATCGCGATCGCGGACTCCGTGTGGTCGACCAGCGCGAGGTCGTCGAGCAGGCGGGTGCGGGTGAGCGTGTCGAGGTGGCGCACGGCGAGCACCTTGCGTTTGGCGAACTCGGGCGTGCGCTCGCTCACTACCACGGAGACGGTGCGTGCATCTCGGATGGCGCGCGCGCCGAGCGACCCGGCCACGCTCACCGCCATCTCGAACTCCTCCTGGGTGGCGTAGTTGGCCGTCGCCAGGCTCAGCGCGATCACCAGGTGGCTCCGCCGCGTCTCCTCGAACTGGCGCACCATGTAGGTGCCCGTCTTGGCCGTGCTCTTCCAGTGGATGTAGCGGCGCTCGTCACCCGGCACGTACTCCCGCAGCGCGTGGAACGACACGTCGCTGTTGGAGAGGTCGCGCGTGGGGTTGCCCTCGAGGTCGCGGATGAACCCGGTGCTGGTCGACGGGATGCTGATGGTGCGCGGGTGGATGAACATCTCGGCGGAGCTCGTCCAGATGAGTTCGCGCCGCACGAGCCCGATCGGGTCGGCGCGCACGGTGCGCACCGGGCCGACCGGGATGAGCCCGCGGCGCACGGTCGGCACGACGAACTCGTGCTCGAAGCTGGAGCCGCGGGCGAGGCTGGGCAGCGCGAGTTCGGCAAGGCCCTGCCCGACCGGGATCTCGACCTTCACGCTCAGCAGCCGACGACGCGTCGGGTTGGTGACGTCGATGATTCCGGTGGCCCGCTCGCCGACCACCACGCGGGTGTGCGGAACGCGGAGCTCGATCTCGAACGCCGAGCGGCCCACCAGGTAGAGCGCGGCGATCACGATCAGCACGAGGCCCGCCCAGCCGAGCACGACCAGCTCGACCAGCGAGAACCCGTAGCCGAAACCGAATGCGACGGGCACGACGATGAGCATGACGCCGCCGAGCGGGGTCACGACCGCGGCCGCCCGCCGGATCCACCCGGCGAAGACCTGGCTGACGGCACGAGAGACGCGCACGACCGCGATGACGGCGTCGGCGAGGAATCCGGTGCGATTGCCGACGATGCGCGTGCGCTCGTTGGTGATTCCCTCGGTCGACGTCGCGTGCGCCGCGTCGAAGCGGGACGCCGCCGACGCGCGCTGGCGGGCGCGCCGCCGCGTCGTGTCGTTGCCCTGGTCGATCGTCACACCGCTTGCCTGTCGCTCGGCGGCGGGGTCTCGATGAGCAGCTGGCTGATCACGCTGGACGTGGTGACACCGTCGAACTCGGCCTCGGGGTCGAGCACGAGCCGGTGGGCGAGCACGGGTTCGGCGAGAGCCTTGACGTCGTCCGGGATCACATAGTGCCGGCCGTTCGCGGCCGCGAGCGTCTTCGCCGTGCGGATGAGCGCGAGCGCGCCGCGCACGCTGGCGCCGAGTCGCACCTCGGTCGCGCCGCGGGTCGACTCGACCAGGCGGGAGACGTAGTCGTTGATGGATGCGTCCACGTGCACGGTCCGCGCCAGTGCGCCCATCTCGATGATGACGTCGTCACTGGCGATCGCCGGCACGACCACCTCGTGCGCCCTGGTGCCCGATCCCTCGAGGATGCGCACGGTGGAGGCGTGGTCCGGGTAGCCGATGGACGTCTTCATGATGAAGCGGTCGAGCTGGGCCTCGGGCAGGCGGTAGGTGCCGGCCTGCTCGATCGGGTTCTGCGTGGCGATGACCATGAACGGCGAGCCGACCGGGTGCGTCACGCCGTCGACCGTGACCTGCCCCTCCTCCATGACCTCGAGCAGCGCGGCCTGGGTCTTGGGGCTGGCGCGGTTGATCTCGTCGGCGAGCACGATGTTGGCGAACACGGGCCCGCGGTGGAACTCGAACTCCGAGTTGCCCTGGTCGTAGATGCTGACGCCGGTGATGTCGCCGGGAAGCAGGTCGGGCGTGAACTGGATGCGGTTGGTCGACCCCTGCACGCTCTGCGCCATGGCGCGCGCGAGCGACGTCTTGCCGGTGCCCGGGAAGTCCTCGAGCAAGAGGTGGCCCTCGCTGATGAGTGCCGTGAACGAGAGGCGCACCACGAACGTCTTGCCGAGCAGCACCTGGTCCACGTTGGCCACGAGCCGGTTGAAGATGTCGGAGAACCAGGTGGCCTGTTCTTGGGTCATCGTCATGCGGGGATCTCTTTCTTCGGGTCGCTAGTGCACATTGCCGTTGATGTCATAGACGAGGTCGTAGGTCGTGCCGCCGTTGGCGATGACCCGGATCGTGAGTGTGGGATCACTCAGCAACGAGGTCGCCGTGCACGTGCCGCCGGCGACCGACGTGTCCGCCGCGGTGAAGCTCGGGTCGCTGCCGCAGGAGTACTGGATGCCCTGGTACGTGCCCGACGGCCAGCTCAGCCAGGTGAACACCCCGCTGTGGTCGACCACGCCGTCGCCGGTCGGGGCGAAGCTCACCTGGCTCACCTGCGGGTTCACCGGCACGCCGGCCATGGCGAACCCGTCCGAGTAGGTCGAGTCGCAGATCGGCGCTCCGCCATCGAAGCTGCGGCAGGCGCGCAGCTGCACGGTCGCGGCCGTGCCGAACTGCGAGGCTTCCGCCGCGAGGAAGTCGCCGAGCGAGATGGGGCCGTGCTCCGCGCCGGATCCGGTCGACAGCTTGTAGTAGAACGTGTAGTCCGACGTGAGGGCGGCGCCGCCGATGCTGGCGCTCTGCAGCGCGACATCCCACACGTTGCCGTTCCGGCTCGGGCCGCTCGTGGAGATCGCCGTGACCAACCCGGGCGCGGTGTGCGCGACGACCGGCGCAGTCTGCCCGCAGCCGATGGCGTTCGCGGCGAAGACGACGATCGAGTAGGTCTGCTCGTTCGACAGGCCGGAGAATGTGGTGGTCGTCGCGAGGCCGACGGAGTGCTTGATCGACCCGGGCGGCGTGAAGTTCGCGCAGCTCGGCGCCGCACCGGTGTAGGCCACCGCGGTGTATCCGGTGATGTCGCGGCCGTTCGGGTCGAAGGTCGACGTCCAGTCGACGGCGATCGCGTTGTCGACGACGCTCGCCGCCGGGGCCGCGACCTGCTTCGGAACGCCGGCCGGCACGCCGGTCGTGGTGGCCGTGTTCCAGGTCGCGAGCGAGGCGAACGCGCCGTTGGTCGGGGTGACCGACACGCTCACGGCCTGCCCGTTGCTGAGCCCGCCGATGTCGACGCGGCAGTTGTTCGCACCGCACGCACTGTTGTCGACGTTGGTGGAGACGCCACCGGCGACGACCGAGTAGTTGTCCACGGGGCTGCCCCCGGCCGGTGTGGAGACCCGGTTCCAGGTGATGTGGAGCCCGCCATCGAGCGGCGACGCGGTGAGCGTGGTCGGCGCTGGCGGGATCAGGTCGGACCAGATCGCCATGCCGAGACCGGTCGGGCTGGAGGATCCGAGGGCGTTCTTCGCCACGACACGGAGCCGCACCGCATTGCCGGGGCCGTTGCCCGGCGTGGTGATGTCGCACACGGTGACCGCGCAGGACGTCGTGGAGAGGGTGTCCCCGCCGCCGTTGAGCATCGTGACGTCGTAGCCGGTGATGGGCGAGTTGTTGTCGGAGCCGGGTGTCCAGCGCAGGGTGATGTCGCGGTCGCCGAACGCGGTGGCGGTCACCGCGGTGACCGGATCCGGCTTGTCCTGCACCGAGATCGAGACGTTGCCCCAGACGTAGCGGTCCGGGTCGTTCGTGGCGTCGGCGACCTCGTACTGCACGTTGACCGTGCCCGGAACGGCCGACGACGATACGTTGACGCTGAGGCGGGAGTTGTCCGAGCTCGGCGTGATCGAGATCCCGGGCGGCAGCGACGCCCCGTCGATCCCGCGGATGTCGATGACCCGCAGCGGCGTGTCCGGGAACGGGTTGGTCGCCTGGTCGTTGGCTAGCACGTCCACGGTCGTCGAGGTGCCGCGCGGCGCGGCCACGACATCCGGCTGAGGTATCGCGAGCGGCTTGCTCGACGAGACGACGTTGAGCTGGATGCGGCCGGACTGCCCCACCGCGAGCGCGTCGCGCACCGACAGCTGGATGGCCGTGGTCGAGCCCTTCTGCGCGTTCGAGTTGGCGCGCAGCACCAGGGTCTGCCCCGTCACGGTGTAGGAGAAGCCCACGGGGAGCGGGCTCAGCACGGTGTAGGCGAGCTCGTTGGCATCCTTCGGGTACGGGTAGTTGGTGAGCTTCGACAGGTCGATGGTGCGGGAGGCGCCCGGTTCGAAGTCGATCACGCCGCCGATGAACGACGGCGGCTGGTTCTCGCGGAACGTCACCGTGATGGGAAGCACGAGCGTGGCGACATGCCCGTTCGGATCGTTCGCCGACGTGCCGTCGGTCACCTCGAACGAGATCGACGCTGGCCCGAAGTACTTGTCCGCCGAGGTGAAGCTCAGAGTGTGGTCGTTGACCACGAGGTTGTCGCCGTTCGCGTGGGTCGCCTGCACCTTCGCCGAGTCGGTGAGGTGCACCTTGCGACCGGCGATGGCCAGCACGTACTGGTCGAGGTCGATGCGCAGGTTGCTCTCGCTGGCCACCTTGAGCGGCGGTGCCTTGCGGTTGAGCTGCGGGAGCGCGTCATCCGTTCCGGGCACCCAGACGAAGCCGTACGAGACGATGCGGGGGTCGTCGGGGTTGCTCACCGCGAACGGGATGATCTGGCTCTTCGCCTGCACCCGCACGTGCACCTTCTTGGTGGAGGTGACGGTCGCCGACTGCGCGTACCCGGGGAGCAGTGAGACCTTCAGCCCGCTCACCGGGCCGTCCGCGAAGAACACGTTGCGCAGCACGTTCACGTCGATGGCGTCCTGGCCCAGGATGTCGGTCAGGGTGAGCACCGTGTCGTCCACCTGCGGGTAGGCGAGCGGGGCATCCGGTGTCACCACCACCCGAAGGAAGTTGGAGCTCTCCCCGCCGAATCCGTTGCGGATCGTGTAGACGAGCGCGTAGGTGCCCGCGGTCTTGGGCGCCTGCACCGTCACGATGTCGCCCTTGATGGTGGCGCTCACGTCCTTGGTGTTCGGCTTCACCTTGACGACGGTGAGCTTGCCTCCGTCGGGGTCGGAGTCGTTCGCCAGCACCTGCACCGAGACCTTCGCACCGGGGCGTGTCGTCACGTCGTCCTCGATGGCGACCGGGTTGCGGCCGCCGTCGACCTTCGGGGCGATGCCGACCCGCACCGTGCCGGTCGCGCGCGCGCCGAGCGCGTCGACGACCGAGTAGGTGAAGGTGTCGGTGCCGGCCGAGTAGTCGCCCGCCACGTAGTCGAAGTAGTCCGGGCCGACGGTCGTGACCGAGCCCTTGAGCGGGCTGCTCTCCTGGCCGAGCAGCTGCACCGAGTCGCCGTCGGGGTCGATGCCCGTCAGCGGGATCTTGATGCGCACCGTTGCGCCCGCCAGCACCCGGGCGACCACGGTCACCGGCACGGGCGGGTTGTTGGTGGCCTCGTTCGGTTCGCGCACCGCGATCTTGACCTGGGCCTGCGCGACCTGGCCGTCGGGCCCGGAGACCTCGTAGACGGCGGTGAAGTCGCCGGTCTTCTGCGGTGCGAGGTAGCGGAGCACGTTGCCCGAGGCGAACAGCAGCCCCGAGTCGCCCTTGAGGCTCGTCGAGAGCAGCGGGTTGAGGGTGAGGTCCTCCCCGTCGGGCTGCACGTCGTTGTCGAGCACGGGAATGGTGATCGCGTCGCCCACGCGCACGGTGACGTTGTCGTCGTTGGCGATCGGCGGCTGCAGTGTGGTCGCCGGGATCTGCACGACCGTCACCGATCCGACCGCATCGGCGAGCCCGTTCGTGATGCGGTAGTTGAAGGTGACCGGTCCGTCGTCGAGCGGCGCCGTCAGGGTGACCCGGATGGCGCGGTCCTGGATCACTTCGGCGCGGACCCCGGAGTTCTCGGCCACGTTGTAGACACCGGTCACGAGGAGCACACCGCCGGCCGGGTCGATGTCGGTGGAGGCCACATCCACCGTCTCGCTCGTGAGGGTGTGCACGAACATGGTCTTGGGGATGGTGATGGGCTTCGTGTTCGCGTCGGGCGGCGCCGCGACATCCACGCGCACCTGTCCCGTGGCCGTCTGGTCGCCGTCGTTGACCACGTAGTCCAGGTAGTGGGTGCCGACCTGGGTGCTCGTGAACGTGAAGGTGCCCGACTCGAGGCTGGCGGTGATCGTCGCGCCCGTCTTCGCGGGCACACTGGCGAGTCGAAGGGTGCCCGTGCCGCCGCGCACGTGGTCGAGCGGCGAGATCGTGAGCACCTGGCCCGAGTAGGCCAGGGCCACGAACGGCTCAGCGATGATCGGAACCTGCCCGGCCGGCTTGACCGTGACCGCGAGCGACCCAGTGCCCGTCGCGCGGCCGTCCGAGACCACCAGGGTGACGGCGCGCAGCGTGCTCGCCGCCCCGCCCTCCGTGAAGACGACGCTGCCCTCGGGCTTGTAGGTGACCGTGTCGGGAGAGGATGTCGACGCCGTCTGCAGATAGAAGGCGTCGCCATCCGGGTCGACCCAGTCGCCGAGCACGGTGGTGGTGACCCTGCCGCCCTGGGCGACCAGCGTCTTGGTCTGGCGCACCTGCACCGGCGGCGAGTTCTCGGAGGGCTGGCGCACCGTCACGACCACGGTCGCGCTGGCCGTGCCGCCGCGGCCGTCGGTGATCGTGTAGGAGAACGAGAGCGAGCCGGACGCGCCCGGGGCCAGCGTGACCTGCAGCTGCTGGGCGTTGTTGATCGCGTCGATGTGGCCCACGTTCTCGTCGACCGAGGTGAACGAGGTGATCACCAGCGGATCGCCGTTCGGGTCGTAGTCGTTGAGCAACACGGGCAGCACGCTGGAGCGTCCCGGACGCGCACCGAACGCGTCGTTCACCGCGACGGGAGGCGCCTGGGCCTTCTCGTAGTTCGGGGGCGTGTCCTCGGTGTTGTCCTGCACCTGCTGCTGGTCGTTGCGAACGGTGATCAGCTCGCTCCAGTTGTCGATGAGCTGGCCGTCCTGCTGCACCGCCCAGGTGCCGCCGCCACTGGGGTCGTTGAGCACGACGCTGTCGCCGTTGGAGACGAACGAGAGCCTGCCGGCCGCCGACGGCACGGAGTCGAGGGTGAGGGTCGCGGGCGCCGAACCGTCGCAGTGCCGCCAGGCGGTGCCCCCGGACCAGGCGGCGTAGGTGCAGCCATCGATGACCGCGGGCGCGACCGCCGTGCCCGCCTGGCCGCTTGCGATCACGCTCGCGGAGCCGCCCGAGAGCGGCACGTTGAGGAGCCCGGCGGAGTAGGAGACGAGCACGCCGCTGCCGCTCGGCGACGACTGCTGGAGCGCCACCGAGGTGCCCGCCCGCACGCGCGGAGCGAGATCCGTCGTGCCGCCGGCGGTGTAGACGCGCCGCGACTGCGAGTCGAGCACGGCCCACTGGTTGCCGACGGAGGTGATGCCGAAAGTCGTGTGCGTGGTGTCGACGGGCGCCGCCCACGTCTGCGACACGGTGTCGGCGTGTGCCGCGTCGATGCGGTACACCTCGCGCGCGCTGGCCGAGAGCACGAAGAGCATTCCGTCACTCGTGACGCTCGCGGTCGTGTTCGCGCCGAGGCTGAGCGTGGGCTGCGACTGGGCGTCGAAGTGGGGCAGGTCTGCGAGGCTCACGATCCAGTACTGGCCGGTGCTGCCCGATCCGACCACCACGTTGCCGCCGGCGATGAACAGCTCGGGATCCTGCGGCGGGAGCGGCACGCTGTCGAGCACCGTCGAGGTCGCGGGATCCACGATGTCGACCTTCGCGTTGGAGCGGTCGAAGAGCAACACGGTGGTGCCCTGCTGCACGACGTCGATCTGCGAGCCCGCGCTCGTGACCACCGAGTTGAGCGCGAGCACCTGCGGGTTCGCCCGCCCGATCACCTGCGAGGTGCCATTGGCGACCCACACGGAGCCGTCGTCGAGGCTGAGCTTCTGCGCGGAATACCCGGTCGAGACTACGGCGACGGTGATGATGAGCGCGGCGATCAGTGCCCCGCTCAGCGTCGCGATGGCGACGGAACGGTGCGTTGACAGCCACTTCCTCAGCACTCTGACGTCACCCGCCGAAATCCACGCACTTCGGGCTGCTCGGGGTGCCGGTCTTGCCCTCGCGGTTCACCGTCACGGTGACGCAGACCTTCTCGCCGCGCGTCGCGTCCATCACATAGTCGGCGGAGCTCTGGATGCTGGAGCGCCCGTCGCTCGTCGTCACCTGGTAGGTGTCGCTGGGCTTCAGGCCCGGGTCGTCCCAGCGGAACTCGACCGAGCTCGCGAGGCTCTTCGCGGTGATGTCGGTGACTTTGGGGATCCCGTCGCTGTTCGCCCGGATGAACATGGAGGTGAGCACCGCGGCCAGCGCGAGCACCACCACCACTCCGGCGACCAGGGACCACGCGAGCGCGCGCATGCCACGCCCCGATCGCTGCTGGGGCCGCGTGCCGCTGCTCCCCTGCGCCCCCGCGGTCTGCTTGAGGATCGTGCCGACGCCCGTGTAGTTGTTGACGACCGCGCGGCGCCGCCTGCGCCTGCCGGGCCGTGTCGGGATCGAATTGCTGACGCTGCGGATGCGGGTGCGGTCCTCGAGGTCCGAGACCGTCGCCAGCGCCCAGTCGTCCATCGCCACCTCGACCGGAGTCTGGGGCACGCCCAGCTCCGTCTCGACGGACTGCAGCTCGCGCACCAGCTCGAGCACGGATGCCGGGCGCGCGTCCACCTTGCGCGACATGGCCTTCTGCAGCACGCGCTCCAGGCTCGCCGGCACGTCGGCCCGCCCGATCGGCTGCACCTTCGCCCGGTTGATGCGGCCGATGAGGTCGGCCGACTTGTTCGACTCCCCCGGCACCTCGAACGGCGAACGGCCCGCGAGCAGCGAATAGACGGTCGCCGCGAACGACCAGACCTCCGACTCGATGCTGCCGGGCGTCTCATCCATCAGCACCTCGGGCGCCGACCACGGGATCGAGAGGCCCACCGACTCGGTCGTGCTCGACTCGCTCAGCGTCGACGCGATACCGAAGTCCGAGAGCACGGGGTGCCCATATGCCGTCAGGAGAATGTTCGACGGCTTGATGTCGCGGTGCAGCACGCCAGCCCGGTGCGCGGTCTCGATGGCGCTGCCGATCTTGACCGCGATGCGCAGCACCTCGGGAACCGGGATGCGCTCGCGCCGGTAGCGCTCGCTGAGGGCTGCGGAGCACAGCTCCATCACCAGGTACGGCCGGCCGTCGGCCGAGACGCTCGCCTGGTACACCGTGAGGATCGACGGATGCGAGCTCAGCTGCGCCATGAGGTTGGCCTCGGCCTGGAACATCTGCCGCACCTGGTCGTTGACGACCTCGCTGAGCATGACCTTCACGGCCACCTGCCGCCGCGGCATGTTCTGTTCGTAGAGGAAGACGTCGGCAAAACCGCCGGAGCCGAGCACGTGGATGTGGGCGAAACCGGGGAGCACGGGAGGCTGAGAGGGCAGGCGTCGAGCCATCAGTGCTCCTTCCCCGCTCGAGGGTCCCGCCCCGATCGAGCGTCTCGGCCGTTCGTGCGCAGATCTCCGGCCGTCAGGACCAGTCTCTTATTGTAAGCACGGC
>JAODAU010000080.1 GCA_025463615.1 Microbacteriaceae bacterium
ACCGTGCTGCTCGCCCCGGCGGCGGCATCCATGGACCAATTCACCGACTACGCGGACCGGGGCAACCGATTCGCCGACGCGGTGCGCGAACGGCTGGAGGGCACGGATGACGACGAGCATTCCGCGACCCCGCCCGGCGGGCCGACGCCGGCCGGCTGACCAGCCCGAGGGCCAGCCGACCGCACCCCGGGCGCCGTCCCGCGGGCCCGCCGCGGTCGTCGTGGTCAAGCGGCTCTTCGCCGCAGAGACCGGCAACTACTTCCTCCTGCTCGGCGCGACCCTCTTCCTCGTCGTCTTCGGCCTGATCATGGTGCTGTCGTCGTCGTCCATCGAGGGGCACAGCCAGCCGGGCGGTGCGTTCGGCGGATTCCTGCGCCAGGTGCTGTTCGCCGTGCTCGGCATCCCGCTCATGCTCATCGCCGCCCGCATGCCGGCCAGGTTCTGGAAGCGCTGGTCCGGCGTGTTCCTCATCGCCGCGATCGCCCTGCAGCTGCTCGTCGTGCTCACGCCGCTCGGCAGCTCACACGGCGGTAACCGCAACTGGATCACCATCGGCACGTTCAACGCCCAGCCCTCCGAGCTCGTCAAGGTGGCACTGGTGATCTGGCTCGGCTACACGCTGTCGAAGAAGATCGCCGTGATCGACGACTGGCGCGAGCTCATCATGCCGGTCGTGCCCATCGCGGGCGCCGCGATCGGGCTGGTGCTCATCGGTGGTGACCTCGGAACCACGATCATCCTCTCGGCGATCGTGCTCGGATCCTTCTTCTTCGCCGGGGTGAAGCTGCGGTACATCGGGGTGGCCATCGTGGTGGTAGGCATCCTCGGGTTCATCGCCGCCTTCGCAACGGGATCGCGACAGAACCGCATCGGCTCGTACCTGCAGGGCTGCACCTCCGACGCGACGCAGAGCTGCTGGCAGACCATCCACGGCTGGTGGGCGCTCGCCTCCGGCGGCATCTTCGGCGTGGGGCTCGGCAACTCGAAGGCCAAGTGGTCGTGGCTGCCCGAGGCCGACAACGACTTCATCTTCGCGATCATCGGCGAGGAGCTCGGGCTGATCGGCGCGATCCTCGTGCTGGTGCTGTTCATCGTGCTCGCGGTGAGCTTCGTGCGGATCATCCGCGCCAACACCGACCCCTTCGCCCGGATCGCGACCGCCGCCGTGATGGTGTGGCTGGTCGGCCAGGCCTTCGTGAACATCGCGGTGGTGCTCGGCATCCTGCCGGTACTGGGCGTGCCCTTACCGCTGATCTCCGCGGGAGGCTCCGCCCTCGTCACCTCGCTCATCGGCATCGGCATCGTGCTGTCGTTCGCGCGCCACGCGCCGGTGCGCGACGAGGAGCTCGCAGACCCGATCGCCCAGCCCCCCTCCGACCGGCGGCGCCGGTGACCCGCTACCTCCTCGCGGGTGGTGGCACGGCCGGGCACGTCAACCCGCTGCTGGCGGTCGCGGATCGCATCGTCGAGCGCGAGCCGGGCGCCGAGGTGCTCGTGCTCGGAACGACGCAGGGGCTCGAGGCGCGCCTCGTGCCGGCGCGCGGCTACGAGCTGCTGCCCATCCCGCGGGTCGTGTTCCCGCGCCGGCCGAACGCGGCCGCGCTGCGCTTTCCGAAGGCGTTCTCGGGGAGTGTCGCCCTCATCCGTTCCCTTATCGTGGACCGCCGTATCGACGTGCTCGTCGGCTTCGGCGGCTACGTCTCCGGGCCGGCGTACGTCGCCGCGCACCGGGAGGGCATCCCGATCGCCGTTCACGAGGCCAACGCGCGCCCGGGCATCGCCAACCGGCTCGGCGCGCTCTACACGACCTCGGTCGGCGTCGCGTTCGCCTCGACGCGACTGCGCCACGCGATCTTCGTCGGCATGCCGCTGCGACGGGAGATCGAGACGCTCGACCGTGCGGCGACCCGCGCCGAGGCGATCCGCTTCTTCGGGCTCGACCCGCGCAGGCCCGTGCTGCTGGTGACCGGCGGCTCGCAGGGCGCGCAGGCCATCAACCAGACGGTGTGGGACGCCGCACCCGACATCCTCGGTGCCGGCTGGCAGCTGCTCCACATCACCGGCAGTCGCTGGGAGCGCCTCGACCCGGGCCTGCCCGGCTACGTCGTGCTGCAGTACTGCGACCGCATGGAGCTCGCCCTCGCCGCCGCCGACCTCGCCGTCGCGCGGGCCGGTGCCGCCACGGTGAGCGAGTTCTCCGCGCTCGGCGTGCCCGCCGTCTACGTGCCGCTGGCGATCGGCAACGGCGAGCAGAAGTTGAACGCCCGCGCCCAGGTGGATGCCGGGGGGGCGCTCATCGTCGACAACGCCGCCTTCACGCCCGCCTGGGTGCAATCGCAGCTGGTCGCCCTGCTCGAGGACAGGCCGCTCGTCGCCGAGATGGCCGCGCTCACGCGCACCGTCGGGGTGCTCGACGGCGCGGACCGCATGGTCGACATCATTCCCCGCGCGGTCCCCGGCGGCTCCCGACCCGGGCCGGTAGATTAGCCCGGATGATCAAGTCGGACTTCAGCCAGGCCATGCCCGAGCGACTGGGCACGGTGCACTTCGTGGGCATCGGCGGCGCGGGGATGAGCGGCATCGCCCACATGTTCGTCACCGCGGGGGTGCCGGTGACCGGCTCGGACATCCGCGACACGGACACGGTCAAGGCGCTGCGCGAGCGCGGCGTGCGGGTCTCGATCGGGCACGACGCGGCCAACGTCGAGGGCGCCGACACCCTCGTGGTCACCGGCGCGATCGCCGAGGAGAACCCCGAATACCTGGCCGCACGAGAGCGTGGCATCCCGATCGTGCACCGCGCCCAGGCGCTGGCGTGGCTCACCCGCGAGCACCGGCTCGTCGCCGTCGCCGGGGCGCACGGCAAGACCACGTCGACCGCGATGATCGTGACCGCGCTGCTCGAGCTCGGCGCGCGACCGAGCTTCGTCAACGGCGGCGTCATCCGCTCGCTCGGCACCAGCGCGGCTCCCGGCGACGGCGAGGTCTTCGTGGTCGAGGCAGACGAGTCCGACGGCTCGTTCCTGCTCTACGACACCGCGATCTCGCTGGTCACCAACGTCGACCCGGACCACCTCGACCACTTCGGATCGGAGGCCGCCTTCGAGGACGCCTTCGTCACGTTCGCCGCGAAGGCCCGCGAACGCGTCGTGATCTCGAGCGACGACCCGCGGTCGATCCAGGTCACCACGCGCCTGGGCGACCGCCCGGTCACCACGTTCGGCCAGGCCGAGACCGCGGATGTCCGGCTCCACTCGGTCGAGTCCGGCACGTCGGTCTCCTTCACCCTCCGCTATGCGGGCGAGGACTACCGCACCACCCTGCGCGTGGCGGGCCTGCACAACGCGATCAACGCGGCGGGCGCCTTCGGCGTGCTCGTGGCGCTCGGCTTCGGGCCGCAGGAGTCTCTGGACGCGGTCGCCCTGTTCGAGGGCACCGAGCGCCGGTTCGAGTTCCGCGGGGAGGTGCGGGGCGTGCGCGTGTACGACGACTTCGCGCACCACCCGACCGAGCTGAGCGCGGCCCTCTCGGGTGCGCGCGGTGTCGTCGGCGCGGGGCGCCTCATCCCGATCTTCCAGCCGCACCTCTTCACGCGCACCCGGGACATGGCCGACCAGTTCGCGCGGGTGCTCGAGTCGCTGGCCGACCACACGATCATCGTGCCGATCTATGGCGCGCGGCAGGACCCGATCCCCGGCGTGACGGGGCAGCTCATCGCGGATCGGTTCGTGGACCCCTCCCGGGTCACCGTGATCGACGACTGGCAGGAGGCTGCGGAGTACGCGGCGTCGGTCGCGCGGGCGGGCGACTTCGTCATCCCGATG
This sequence comes from Microbacteriaceae bacterium, assembly GCA_025463615.1. Next base: position 3,825 of record JAODAU010000080.1, read on the forward strand.
GGCGGCGGCGACATCTACCGCATCATCCCGCAGCTGCTCGACGCCCTCGGCGACGGCCGGACGCCGTGAAGCGGCCCGAGGGTTTCGACCGCCCGCCGGCGCGGGAGCAGCCGAAGCCGGCGCCGCAGAAGCCGGCAGCGCAGAAGCCGGCAGCGCAGAAGCCCGTACCGCAGAAGCCGGCTCCGCAGAGGCCCGAGAAGCCGACGGCTGGACCGAAGGCCACCAAGGCCCCGAAGGCCCCGAGGTCGGCGCGGGAACCGAAGCCCGAGAAGATCGCGAAGCCCCCTCGCGAAGACCACGGCGCCGCGGCGCGCGAACTGCGCAAGGCGGAGGCCGCTCGCAGGCGCTACGAGCGCTCCGAGGTCCGCCGGTTCACCCGCCGCTCGCGTCGCAGGCGCATCACGCTGGTCGTGGTCGGCGTCGTGTTCCTGCTCACCGGTGCGCTCATCACCGCGGCCGTCTACTCGCCCGCGCTGTCGCTCAAGCACATCACCATCTCCGGAACCTCGCGCGTGGACCAGAAGGCCGTGCTGCACGCAGTGGACGGCCAGCTGGGCAAGCCCCTCGCCCTCGTCGACTTCACGGCGATCCACGCGGCGCTGGCCAAGTTTCCGCTGATCCGCAGCTACGTCACCGAGTCGGTGCCGCCGGACACCCTCGTCATCCGCATCTCCGAGCGCACCCCGATCGGCGTCATCCAGAGCGCGGCCGGCTTCACCGTGGTGGATGCCGCGGGCGTCGAGCTGCAGCAGTCGCAGACCCGGCCGCCCGGCCTCCCCATCATCACGAGCGACGCGGCGCTCACGAAGAGCGCGGCGTTCGCGGCATCCGTGCAGGTGCTCATCGCGCTGCCGCCAGCGCTGCTGGCGACGGTCGACACGATCACCGCACACACGACGGATGACGTGACCTTCACCCTCACGACCGGCCAGACCGTCACGTGGGGGAGCGCCGACCAGTCCGCGTTCAAGGCCGAGGTGCTCGCGAACCTGATCAAGGCGAACGGCAGCCCCACCGCGACGTACAACGTGGCCGCGCCGAACCAGGCCGTCGTCGGCTCGAAGTAGCGACTCGGGCGATTCACAGCCGGGTGGTTTCCGACACGCGGGGGCGCCTCAGGCATCGTCGCGACGCTCGCGCCTACCGTCAAGAGACCAAACCTATACTGAGCATAACTTTAATGCTCAGGTAGAGGTTGAGAGTTTCAAGCGGAGGCCGAACGTGACGTCGAACCAGAACTACCTAGCCGTGATCAAGGTCGTCGGCATAGGCGGCGGCGGAGTGAACGCCGTCAACCGAATGATCGAGCTGGGCCTCCGCGGGGTCGAGTTCATCGCCATCAACACCGACGCGCAGGCCCTGCTGATGAGCGACGCCGACGTCAAGCTCGACGTCGGCCGCGAGATCACCCGCGGCCTCGGCGCCGGCGCGGACCCCGAGGTGGGCCGTCGTGCCGCCGAGGATCACGCGGAGGAGATCGAGGAGGCCCTGGCGGGGGCAGACATGGTCTTCGTCACCGCGGGCGAGGGCGGCGGCACCGGCACCGGTGGAGCACCCGTCGTGGCCCGCATCGCGAAGTCGATCGGCGCTCTCACCATCGGCGTGGTCACCAAGCCCTTCGGCTTCGAGGGCCGTCGTCGCCAGGCGCAGGCCGAAGCGGGCGTCGCCCAGCTCAAAGAAGAGGTCGACACCCTCATCGTGGTGCCGAACGACCGCCTCCTCGAGATCTCCGAGCGCGGCATCTCGATGGTCGAGGCCTTCGGCACCGCCGACCAGGTGCTCCTCGCCGGTGTCCAGGGCATCACCGACCTGATCACCACCCCCGGCCTCATCAACCTCGACTTCGCCGACGTCAAGAGCGTCATGCAGGGTGCCGGCAGCGCCCTCATGGGCATCGGCTCGGCGCGCGGCGACGACCGGGCGGTGCAGGCCGCGGAGCTCGCGATCTCCTCGCCGCTGCTCGAGGCCAGCATCGACGGGGCCCACGGCGTGCTGCTCTCGATCCAGGGCGGCTCGGACCTCGGGCTGT
>JAODAU010000102.1 GCA_025463615.1 Microbacteriaceae bacterium
CCGTCTCCGCCTCCCACGAGACCACCAGCGCGACCCCGGCCGCCGTGCCCGTCTCGACGTCACGGAGAAGGAAGCTCAGCTCGGGCCGGAAGCTCGAGTTGACCGCCCAGACCTTCCACTCCTCGGCGCTCAGCTGTGACCTGCCCGGGTCATCCTGAACGGACTCATTGCGCACCGCGCGGAACTCCTCGTCGCTCTCGGGCGAGTACTGCTCGATCCGCAGGCCGTTCGGCACGGGCACATCCGGAATGGCGGCGCCGAGCGGATGCCGCATGTGCCGTGCCCACCCCGTGGCCGTCATGCCCGCCGCGCGATACAGGGCGACGGCCCCGTCGACATGCTCGCCGTAGACGGATTCGACGACCAGGCGGAGCGCCGGATGATGCAGCGCGTGCAGCTCCTGGGCAGTCGCCAGCCCGTGCCGCATGAGCACCGTGCCGAGCCCCTGCCTGCGGTGGGAGGGGCGCACGGCGCCGGCCGCGTTCACCCGATGAACGTCCACGGCCTCCGGGTGGTAGTGCACCGCCGAGAATCCGATGATCGTCGCGCCGTCGAAGACCGCCAGGGTAGAGCTCGGGAGGTCGTCGACCGGTGAGTCCAGCTCCTCGACCGCGTCCTCCTCGGTGTACCGGCCCCAGACGTGATCCTTGTCGTCGACCGCGTTCAGCAGGTCGGCCATCGCGGCGCCGTCCGACACGGCGAGCGGGCGCCAGGTGAGGTTCTGGGATCCGTCGGTCATGGTCGCAACTTTATCGAGGGCATCGAAGGCCGTCACGCAGGGGGCGGCACGCCCAAAACGCCCTCGTCATCCGGCCCGAGCAGGCCCTCCGAGACGTACTAGTCGAACGTCCATCGGGCGTGATCGGAGCGCATGCCCACCAGACGGGCGACGCGTCGTTGCGCTTCCCGCCGCGGCTCGCCCTCAGGATCGTCGGCGAACAGCCTAACGGCGGCGCGCCATTCCTCCAGCCACGCGAACAGCTTCAGATGAATCGAATCGGGAGGGCTGGACCACGGATAGCCCGTCAGGTTATCCAATTCTCGTCGGCCGTCGTCGACGAGATCGCGCCGTGACGTGCCGAAGTCCCTGGCCCGCACAATAGCCGCCAGTCGCGTCAATCGGCCATCCAGCAGGCGCGACCAGACATCGTCCATCGAGCGCATGGCGTGCAGTTCGTCGGCGAAGGACGGTGCCGTTTCGGGTTCGGCGCGCGGGGCGGTGGTCCAGGTTCTCTGGCTCTCCGCATACCGCTGCGCTGCGGCTTCCCCCATTCCCGGAACGGACCATTCGAGGTCTACCGCCGACGGCACCATCCCGCGAACTGCGGGGACGCAAACCAATTCCGCGTGCTGGAGCGACAGCAGTGGCGAATAGTCGAGGCTGTCTACGCGCGGAGTGAACAGCAGCTCCCTGAGGCTCGTCAAACCCCGAACGAACTCGAGTGAGTCTGCGTGCTGTCTGGGCCCGTTGAGGCTCTCGGTGATCGACAACTTCTCCAGGGCGGCAAGTCGGCGGAGAGGTCCGTAGTCGGTCACTCGTTTGCTGCCATCGATGTTCAGCTCGCGCAGGCCGTCAAGCTCAGCGAGCGGTTCGACCGTGGTTATTGCCGCGGCCCCGCCGAGGTCCAGCTGGCGCAGGCGTCGCATTCCGGAGAGGACGGATAGATCCGCGAAGTCGCCCCACTTAAGCACGAGCTTCGTGAGCTGTGTCTGACTGCGGAGCGAGTCGAAGAGGCGAGCGGGCGTCCGTGACGAGAAGGTGAGTTCGGCAATCGGTGTCGGCCCGCTCTGAAAGAGCTCGACCCAACCCTCGACCACCCGATTCGCGCGCGACTGGGGCACCGCCAATTGCGTCGCGGAGACTGCGACGACCCTCTCGCCCGAATATTCGCCCGCCTCCACCATCGTGGGACCGTCGACGCCGCCCCACCACACCATGCGGTGAGGCTACCGTGCGTCGGCATAGGCTCGACGGATGACCGTGACAATTCCCGTGCGGCGCGCGGATCGGGACGGTGGGCGATGAGCCCGACACACGAAGGCACCGCGGACGTCGCGATCGTCGGCGCCGGCCCCGCCGGCCTCATGCTCGCCGCCGAGCTGCGGCTCCACGGCGCGGATGTCGTGGTGCTCGAGCGCGAACCCTCGCCGCCAGGGCTCGAGCGCTCGCTCGGCCTGCACGTGCGCAGCATCGAGATCCTGGACCAGCGCGGGCTGCTGGAGCGGTTCCTCGAGCACGGCACGCGGTACGAGCGCGCGGCATCCTTCGCGGGCATCCGCACGCCCTGGCCGGATGACATCGACACCGCGCACCCGTACATCCTCGGCATCCCGCAGCCCGAGACCGACCGGCTGCTCGAGGAGCATGCCGTCGAGTTGGGCGCCCGCATGCTGCGCGGTCGCGAGTTGGTCGGGCTGACCCAGGATGACGACGGCGCCACGGTCGAGCTGGCCGACGGATCGCGCCTCACCGCCCGCTACCTCGTCGGCGCGGACGGTGGCCGCAGCACCGTTCGCCGTCTGCTCGGAGTGGAGTTCCCGGGCGAGCCTGCGAAGACCGAGTGGCTGCTCGGCGTGGTCGACGTGACGGCGACGCCGGAGGAGGTGGCCGCCGTCTCCGCCGAGGTGCGGAAGACCAACCTCGGGTTCGGGGCCGGGCCGGCGGCGAGCGGCGGGTTCCGGATGGTGGTGCCCGCGGCATCCGTCTCCGAGGATCGCACCATGCCGCCGAGCTTCGGAGAGTTCACCGGCCAGCTGCGCGCGCACGCCGGCACCGACTTCGGCGCGCACTCGCCGCGGTCGCTGACGCGGTTCACGGATGCCACGCGGCTGGCCGACTCGTACCGGGTCGGGCGCGTGTTCCTCGCCGGCGACGCGGCCCACGTGCACCCGCCGCTCGGTGGGCAGGGGCTCAACCTCGGCATCCAGGACGCGTTCAACCTGGGCTGGAAGCTGGCCGCCGCGATCGACGGATGGGCGCCCGCGTCCCTGCTCGACAGCTACGAGTCCGAGCGTCGCCCTGTCGCCGCCGACGTGCTGAACACGACCCGCGCCCACTCGGAGCTCACGGCCGACACGGTCGGGGCGAAGGCGGTGCGCCAGGTGCTGGAGCAGCTGATGGGCTTCGACGACGCGAACCGCTTCCTCATCGAGAAGGTCACGGGCATCGGCATCCGCTACGACTTCGGCAGCGACGACCCGCGGATCGGGCGACGCCAGCGCGACCTCCCCGTCGGCGACGGCCACCTCTACGGGCTCATGCACGCCGGGCGCGGGCTGTTGTTGGGCGACCTCTCGAGCGAGGGATGGCGCGACCGCGTCGACCGCGTCGCGCTCGACGTGCCGCCGACGCTGCTGCGCCCCGACGGCCACATCGCCTGGATCGGCGACACCCAGCCCGGGCTCGACGCGGCGCTCGAGCGTTGGTTCGGCCCGGGTCACCCTTAACGGTCCCGCGAAGGGCAGCCACCGTCCCCTCCCACCGGCCGGGAACAGCGGATGCGTGCCCCTCGTGCCTGCTGCGGGCTCAAAGATCCGGTCGGAAGTGGCTCGGATCGAAGTACTCCTTGTCGTCCTCCGCTTCGAAGACGACCCCCGCTACGACGAACCCGACCGAATCGAGCGACTCGACGGAGAAAACCTCGACGCCGTCGGCGATCGACTTCCCCAAGTTCCGCACGACGCGCCGCCTGAGCGGGGCACCCGCGATCCTCACTCGCAACCCCCTCAGGCTCGTGGGCAGGCTCACAGCTTTGACACTTTGGAACAGGATGTCGATGCGCGTGTCGAACTCATCGGTCTTGGTGCTGCGAAGCAGCAATCGACTCATCCCTACGGTGTAGACCCAGATCTGGAAGCGGCGATTCGGGTGGTCGATCACGACGTCGGTCATCGCTCAGTGCTCCCGCGTCGGGTTGTCGTCCAGTGCCCACACGCGCCGCTCGATGCCCATGCCGCTTCCCAGCTCCCGAAGCTCGGATCTGTCGGATGAGCTCAGCGGGATGTCGTACTCGAACAGCTGGTCGCACAGGATTTCGAAGCCGACGACAGGCTCGCCGACCTCAGCCAGCTCGGTGACACTCTCGAGCGTCTGGATCGGGAGGCCTGGCATATCCCTGGCGACCGCGACGAGTCGCCGTGCGTAGTCTCTGAGGTCGGGCGTCGCCATGCCTCGATGCTCCCAAAGCTGACTCGGAATCGCAATCGTCGATTCAACCCTCGAAGGGCAGAAATCACCCCTTCCCGGCACCCGGGAAGAGACATTGTCTACCCCTCGCGGAAAATGAGGGGAAATGCTGTCCCCACAAAGGGGGACCCACGTCGATACTTTTCTATGAATGCCCCCGGAACGCCGGAATTCCGCGGAAATACAGCAGAAATCGGCGCCCGGAAAGTGGTAGTTTCTTCAAGTCGTCACGAGCGGTATACCGGCTCAGAATGGCCCGGACCCTCGCCCACGACACACCAACCTCCGAGCGGCACCGGCCGATCCAGCCCGCTCGGCACCACCACCTGCACCACTCCAGGCAACACCCGAGAGCACACTTCCGACCGGGGCTCGCGGCAGACTTGCGGTGTCGACCCGTACGGCACCGCTAACGGGGGGAACCACGTGACACAGGACGTCGCGACGCGCCAATACCTGATCCGGCTTTCGCCGCGCGCCGTCCTCATCCGCAACATCATCATGTCGGTGATGTTCGTCTCCATCACCGTGTTCGGCGTGCTGTTCTTCCTGGGCCTGCGCAACGGCTCGTGGCCCATCGCCATCATCGGCCTGGCGGCCAGCCTCGTGGTCTGCGCCCTCGGCTACGCGCTGCACCGCTCCACGTTCATCGGCATCACGCACACCACCATCGAGGAGCGCGGCTTCTTCGGCCGGCGCAACAGCGTGCCGAAGAAGGATGTCGCCAAGATCGTCTTCGCGCACACCTACACCAACGCGTCCCCCGAGTCCGTTCCCCAGCTCGTCGTCACCGACGCGAAGGGCCACCGCCTGCTGCGCATGCGCGGCGTGTTCTGGACACTCGAATCCATGCGCTCCGTGATCGCCTCCATCGACGTGCCCGCCACCTCGCACCGCGAGTCGATGAGCATGCGCGAGTTCTTCACCCGCTACCCGAGCGCGGCCTACTGGTTCGAGAACCGGCCGGCGCTGCTCACGGTGGCGACCATCGGCATCCTGTGCGCCGTCGGCGCGGTCGTCTTGCTGCTCGTGCACATCGTGGGCGCGCCGCCGCTGCGCTGACCGCGCTACCTGCGCTTGAGCGTGCCGAAGATGCCGTTCACCACGTCGCGCACGATCGACTTGCCGGCCGACGAGCCAAGAAAGTCAGTGATCGGGTTCTTCTCCGCCTTCGGCGCGCGCCGGGCGGTGGTCGTCGTGCGGGTCGTGGGTTTCGGCTGCGCCTTGCGGGCGTCGCGCACCATCCGGTCGTAGTCCGCCTGCTCCTGCTTGGCGCGCGCGGCCTGCTGCGCCGCCGACTCGGATGCCGCCCGGGCCTGTGCAGCCGCGTCCAGCCTGCGGGCCAGCATCTCCTTCGCCGAGTCCGGATCCACCGCGGTGCCGTACTTCGTGAGCAGGGGTGACGCCTTCACTGCGGCGTCGATGGCCGCGGCATCCGTCGGCCCCATCGAGCCCTGCGGAGCGCGCAGGCGGGTCCAGGCGACGGGGGTGGGCGCACCCTTCTCGCCCATGACGGTCACGATCGCCTCGCCCGTGGCGAGCTGCGTGAGCACCTGCCCGAGGTTGTAGCCCGACATCGGGTAGGTGGTGACGGTGGCCTTCAGCGCCTTCGCGTCGTCGGGCGTGAACGCGCGCAGCTGGTGCTGGATGCGCGAACCCAGCTGG
>JAODAU010000117.1 GCA_025463615.1 Microbacteriaceae bacterium
CTTCCGATGAGGGTGTTGCAGCCGTTGCTGCCGCTGTAGGTGCCGTTCGCGCGGATGGCCAGGAACGGGGCATCCGGCGTCGCCTCCTCGGCCCAGTAGCCGATCGGGAAGACGACGGATCGGGCCACCTTGTCGTTGGCCCGCATCAGCGTGAGGGTGGGCGCGTTGTCCCAGCTGCGCAGCGAGAGCGCGCCGTCGCGCACGCTCACGCCGCTGGCGCGGAGCAGCGCATTCGGGATCGCGTTCCCCGCGCAGATGGTCGGGATCTGCGGCCCGGCGATCGTGTTGAACGATCCGTTGGTCTCGACGCGCCAGGTGCCGTGCACCCGGTCGCAGCCGTCGGATGCCGTCCACGTGCCGTTCCTCGCGAAGTTGACGAAGGGCTGCTCGGGCGTGCCGTAGCTGCGCCCGGTGGTCCAGGTGCCGACGATCGCGTCGGCCGTGATGTGCCCCGACGGCGAGATCACCGTGCGCGAGGGGAACGGCACGCAGCCGGCGAGCAGGAGCCCAAGTGACACCATCACCGCGATCGCGGCGACCTTCTTCGAACGCATGGGGACTCCCCTCGGCGACCCTCGTCGCACGCCCCGAACCTATGCGCCCCTCACGCCCCGCAACTCACCCGCAACGGGCGACCGTCACCGCCAGAAGGCGGGCGGAATGGGGTGGGAGAACGCGGTGACGTCGGCGTGCACCTCGGCCGGGGCGCGGAGGCCGACCAGCACCGTGGATACCGCGGGGTGGGTCAGCGGAAACTGCAGCGCCGCCGCCAGCACCGGCACCCCGAACGCATCGCACGCCGCCCGAACCGCGGGCGAGGGCGTGAGCGCGTCGCCGAAGAACACCCCGCCTACAACCACGGAGACACCTCTGGCCAATGCCTCCGGGAGCAGCTCGAGCCCGGCCGCGCGCTCGGCAAGGTTCCACGTGCGGGCGGCGAGCACGACATCCGAGTCGGTGTCACGCAGCACCCGGACCAGACCGTCGCTGCCGTTCATGCCGGCGCCGTACGACCGGATGACGCCCTGCCGCCGCAGCTCGTCCAGCGCGACGAACGCGCCCCCGAGCGACTGCTCGTAGTGCGGACCGTCCGCGTCGTGCACGTAGACGATGTCGATGCGGTCGGTGCCGAGACGCCGCATGCTGTCGTCGAGCGAGCGCCGGGCGCCATCCGCGCTGTAGTCGTAGACCCGGCCGAGGTGCGATCGCACCGCGAACCCCTGCGTGTCCTCGCGCACACCGCGCCCGCTGTCGAAGAGCAGGCGCCCCACCTTCGTGGAGAGCACGTACTCGTCGCGCGGGTAGGCCGAGAGGGCGCGGCCGAGCCGCTCCTCGGCGAGACCGATGCCGTAATGGGGGGCGACGTCGAAGTAGCGCATGCCCGCATCCCACGCCGCGTGGACCGTGGCCTCGGCATCCTCGTCGGAGACCTCGGTGCCGAGGTTGCCGATGGGCGCGCCGCCGAACGACAGACGCGGAACGGTGAGGCCGCCGCGCCCGAGCGGGAGGCGCTCGTCGAGCGTCGGGCTCACGTTCGGTCTGGCTCAGCCGGGAGTCCCGTCATGCGGTGCCGCTCGCTCACGCCGGTGACCATCCCGCGCAGGCGGTCGATCGGCAGCTTGGGCGTGCGGTCGGCGCGGAGCAGGCCGTTCGACTCCTGGAGCGTGTCGGTGAGCTGCGTGTAGCAGAACCCGGCGAGCACGGGCGAGGAGAGCAGCGCGGCGAAGAGCCCGCCCACGACAGAGTCGAACTCCGCGTCCGAGGCGACCACCTCGTAGCCCCAGGTGCTGTCGCCGGCGTAGGAGACGCCGCCGAACTCGGTGACCATCAGCGGCGCGAGCCCCGCGTCGAACAGCTCGAGCTGGTGCTCGGTGAGCACGGGCCGGCGGAGCTGCGGCCCCTGCCCGGTGAGCGCGGCCCGCACGGCGACCGCGTCGCCGTACCGGGCTCGCAGCAGCTCCGGGTCGGCGCTGTAGTCGTGGATCGTGAGAATGTCGCTGTCCACGTGCTCCCAGCCGTCGTTCGAGACGACGGGTCGCGTCGGGTCGATGGCGCGGGTGAGCGAGGCGAGCGCCTGCAGGTACTCGCGCTGGGGTCGGGAGGTCGCGACATCCTGCACCCCCCAGCTCTCGTTCGCCGGCACCCAGGTGACGATCGACGGATGATTGCGATACTGCCGCACGATCTGCTGCCATTCGCCGGACAGCAGCCACACCGCTCGCGGGCTGAACGCGTACGCCGCCGCGGTCTCGCCCCAGACGAGCAGGCCGAGCCGGTCGGCCCAGTAGAGCAGCCGTGGGTCCTCCACCTTCTGGTGGATGCGGGCCGCGTTGAACCCGAGCGCCCGGATCGCCTCCACCTCGGCACGGTAATGGGCGACGGTCGGCGCGGTGAGGTGGCTCTCGTCCCACCAGCCCTGCTCGAGCACGGACCGCACGAAATACGGCACCCCGTTGAGGCGGAATGCGCCGTCGCCGACGGTGGTCGAACGGATGCCGAGGTAGCTGGCCACCTCGTCGACGACCGCGCCTGCCTCGTTCACGACCAGCACGGCATCCACCAGGTGCGGCGCCTCGGGCGACCACAGCAGGCCCTCGCGGGACTGCGCGTTGCGTAGCGCCGCGAGTTCGACGGTGACCCGGGATCGCGCCGCCGTCGGGCGGAGGGTCACCGCCGCGAGCTCGGCCTCGCCGACCCGCAGCGCCACGTCGATCGTCGTGCCGGGGAGCGGCCTGCGGGCCAGCTCGATCGTGGCGGTCACCGTCGCCGCGGCGACATCGGACTGCCAGTCGACCGACTCGATGTGCTGCGGGGCGACCGTCTCGAGCCAGACCGACCGCCAGATCCCGGTCGACCTGCGGTACCAGATCACATGCGGCTCGAGCTCCCAGTCCTGCTTGCCGCGGGGCGCCTCGACGTCGTCGGGCTGGTCCTCCGCGCGCACGACGAGCGTGTGCTCGGTGAAAGCCGGGTCGAGGTGATCGGTGATGTCGACCGCGAACGCGGTCTGGCCGCCGCTGTGCGAGGTCACGAGCGCGCCGTCGATCCAGACGCTCGCGTCGTGGTCGACCGCGCCGAAATGCAGGATCGTGCGCTGGCCCGATCCGCCCGGCACGTCGACGCGCCGCCGGTACCAGACAACCGGGTGGAAGGCCGGGTCGCCGATTCCGGATGCCGCGCTCTCCGGCACGAACGGAACGGTGATCTCGAGTGGGAACGCACCGCCGCCCGCAAACCAGCGCTCCGCCAGGCCGAGACCCTCGTCGTCGTAGGCGAACTCCCATGCGCCGTCGAGCGACTCCCATCGCTCGCGCACGAGCTGCGGACGCGGGTACGTGCCGTCCTGGAGCGATGCGGCGATCACGCGACCGCCGCCGTGGCCACGCGCCGGCCCCCCTCGTACGACGCGATGATCGCCTCGGCGAGCTCCAGCGCCCGCCGCCCGGCGCTCGCGGGCACGGGCGGTGGCGCCCCGTCGCGCAGCGCGGGCAGCAGGCGGTCGACGTGCCGGTCGAACGTGCCGTGGAAGCCGCGCGCCTCGTCGTTGAAGTACCCCGCCTGCCACACGCGGGCGGTCTCGTCGCCGGCCAGCGAGATCGAGAGCGACCGCACCGTGTCGTGGATGACGGCCCGCCCGAGCGTGCCGTTCAGCTCCACGAGCTGGCTGTCCGGGTAGGCGTACGAGGAGTCGTAGCTGCCGAGCAGCGTGCCGACAGCGCGGTTCTCGAACTCGAGCGCGACCGCGATCGTGCTGAAGGCCCCGTAGGTCTTGTTCGTCATCTGCGCCATCACCGAGGAGATCGGACCGAACATCAGCTCGAGCATGTCGAGCCCGTGGCACTGCGTCTCGATGAGGTTGGCGTGCGGGGACTCGCCGAGGTTGGCCTCGCCGCCGAACCGCCAGGTCGCGAACACCGGCTCGCCCAGAACGCCCTCATCGATCGCCGCCTTCGCGCGAAGCACCGGCTCGGCGAAGCGGTGGTTGAAGTTGATGCCGAAGAAGGTGCCCTGCGCCTCGGCGAGCGCGATCAGCTCGTCCGCCTCGGCGAGCGAGAACACGAGCGGCTTCTCCACGAGCAGCGGCACCCCGTGCGCGAGCAGGCGGCGGGTGACCTCGAAGTGGCCCTCGTTCGGCAGGCAGACGGTCACGAGGTCGGGGTGCTCGAGCTCGAGCATCCGGTCCAGGTCCGTGTACGCGCGGGTGCCGAATTCGGATGCGCGCGCCTCGGTCTTCGCCGGCGTGCGCCCCAGCACGCCCACCAGCTCCGTGTCGCGGCGGCGGGAGAAGATGCGCGCGTGCTGCTCTCCCCAGCCGCCCGCCCCGACCACGGCGACCCGGAGCGCGCCCGCCTCGGAGACCTGCGCGTTGCTCACTCCGCGCCCTCCTGCGTGACGACCACCTTGCCGGTCTCGCCGGCGAGGAAGAGGGCGAACGCCTCATCCAGCCGCTCGACCGGGAAGCGGTGGGTGATGACCCGTGAGACGACGTCCTTGTGCTCCCGCAGCAGCGCGAGGTTGCCGGCGAGTTCGTCGTAGCGGAAGTACTCGCTGCCGAGCACGGCGTGCTCCGGCTCGAGCAGGTCGCGCGAGACGTCGAGGGTCACGGTCTCGCCGTGGCCGACGCAGACCAGCACCCCTCGCTTGGAGAGCACGTCGAGGGCCGCGCGCCGGGCGACCTCGCGGCCGGACGAGTCGAAGGCGACATCCGGGCGGCCGACCTGTGCCATGGCGGCCGGGTCGGTGGCGTCGATGGGGATGCCGCCGAAGGTCGCCGCGAAGTCGCGGCGCCAGGCGGAGACGTCGCTGATGTAGATCGGCACCTCCGTGCCGTACCGCAGCGTGGCCATCACGAGGATGCCGAGGCCGATCGGCCCGGCGCCGGAGATGAAGACCGACTCGATGTCGGGGCGCACGAGCTCCGCCCGGCCGAGCGCGTGGCTGCTGGTGCCCATGACATCCAGGAGCATGGTGGCCGTGTCGAGCTCGATGTCGTCGGTGATGGGGAAGAAGTTGGTCTCGTGCACCACCTCGTAGGGCCCGTAGCCGCCGTCGACGTTGATGCCCATGTCGCCGCGCTTGGCCAGGCACTGGTTGGTGGCGCCGAGCAGGCAGCTGCGGCATTCGCCGCAGTAGTCCATGAGGTAGACCACGCCGCGGGTGCCGACGGCGGTCGACGTTCCGGGCCCGGCCGCGACGACCACACCCGCCGTCTCGTGGCCCGCGATGTGTGCGGCGCCGCCGAGGAAGAAGCCGCGGTCGGTGCCGCAGATCGCGTTGGCGCGTGCCGAGATGAGCAACTCACCCTCCCCGGGCTCGCGGTACTCCCGCTGGACGAGGGCGATCTTTCCCCCGCCGGTGAAGATCGGGGCGGTTGCGGTGCGTGACATCACAGTGCTTTCTCTTGGTCGAATGACGGGGTCGTTGTGGCCAGCGCGCGGAACGCGTCGACGGCGGCCGTGTGGTTGCGCCGGATCGAGTCCGGCCCCTCGCTGAGGCTCCACAGCCCCATGCGGCGGAAGTAGGAGGTGAGACCGTCGGTCGTGGGGGGCGGCACGACGGGCGAGATCACGCCGTCGATGCGCACGTAGAACTCCTCGACCACGGCGCCGCCGGATCCCCAGCTCCAGTCCACGAAGTCGAACAGCGGCCACCAGGTGAGGCCGCGGATGTCGATGCCCTCCTCGCGCAGGGCGGCGACGCAGTGCGCGGCATCCGTCATCCACTCGACCAGGTGCAGCGGCGCGCCCTCGACCCCGGTCTCGGAGACCATCAGCGGGATGCCGTACCGTTCGTCGAACTCGCGCAGCACCTGCGCCAGGCCTCCGGTCCACGCGTTGACCACGACGCCGACCGGCTCGCCGTCGACCCGCACGAGTTCGCGCGCCGAGAGCTCCGGGTAGTAGTTGAGCCCGATCATGTCGGGCACCGGGCAGTCCGTGGTGAGCCCGGCCAGGAATGCGGCGGGGATGCCGAGGCCGACAAGCCAGTCGTGCAGCGGGTGGTCCGCGCCGACCCGGCCGAGCACGAGGTCGGTCGGCAGGAAGTTCTGCAGGCACAGCTGGTCGCGGCGGGCCACGAGCGAGGGGTCCTCGGTGGACCAGACGTGGGTCGCCTCGACGTGCACGATCACGGCATCCGGCTGCTCCGCCCTGATCGCGCGGATCGACTCCCGGATGCCGGCGCTCAGGTTCACGATCACGCGCGCCCAGCCCGCGTCCCCCGACTCATACGGCGGCCAGATCGCGCGGAGCCCGGTGAAGGATGCGGTGACCAGCGGCTCGTTGAGCGGCGTGAAGTGGTCGATCCGCCCCCGGTACCTGGCGGCGGCGGCGCCGGCGTAGGCCGCGACGGCCGCCGGGTACCCCGGGTCGGTGAACGACCCCGCGACCCAGTCCGGTGTGCCGTAGTGCACCAGGTCGAGGATGAGCGTGAGCCCGAGCACATCCACCGCGTACTCGATGACCCGGTCCGCCCAGGCCCAGTCCCACGCGCCCGGCGCCGGGTTGACCCGGTACCACGGCAGGCCCCAGCGCACGGTCGTGGCTCCCGACTCCTTGATGAGGTCGAAGTCCTCGCGCCACTGCTCGTAGTGCTCGGTGGAGGCGTACTCGTCGAGCGGCTGGCCGGAGCCGCGCAACGGCCAGCCGATGTTCGTGTCTTCGATCCCCACGGCCCAGAAGAATGGCCGGTCGCGGTTGTTCATTTGAGTCCTGTCGTTGCGATGCCCTGCACGAAGTAGCGCTGGGCGAGGAAGAAGGCGATGGCGAGCGGCAGCAGGCTGATGGTGGCGCCCGCCATCAGCACGGCGTAGTCGACCACGTACTGGCCGCCGAAGAGCGTGAGCCCGGCGGGGATGGTGCGCATGTCGGTATTGCTCGTGACGACCAGCGGCCAGAGGAAGTCGTTCCAGTTGTTCATGAACTGGAACACCGCCAGGGTGGCGAGCGCCGGCTTCGCCAGCGGCATCATGATCTGCGCGTAGATGCGGAACTCGCCCGCGCCGTCGATCCTGGCCGCCGAGTCGAGGTCGCGGGGCACCGAGACGAAGAACTGCCGAAGCAGGAAGATGCCGAACGCGCTCGTCGCCCGCGGCACGATGAGCCCCTGGTAGGTGTCGAGCCAGTGGAAGTCGAAGATCATCTGGAACAACGGGATCAGCGTGATCTGGTACGGCACCATCAGGGTGCCGATGACCAGGAAGAACGCGATGTTCTTTCCCGGGAAGTCGAGCCGGGCGAGGGCGTAGGCCGCCATCGAGTCGAACAGCACCGAGATGACCGTGACGCCGCCCGCGAAGATCACGGAGTTGAGGAACAGCCGGGCGAACGGCAGCTCCTTCCAGATGTTGGCGTACCCCTCGAGAGACCAGTGCGCGGGCCACAGCTGTGCCGGCAGCGCGAAGACATCCTTCTCCGTCTTGAAGGAGGTGAGCACCATCCAGACGAACGGGAAGATGACGAACAGGGCGACGACCACGATGAGCGCCCAGCCCAGGATCGTGAGCGTCAGGCGAAGCGGGGTGCGCTTCTCGCGCAGGTAGATGGGAACGGAACTAGTCGACATCGCGGTACCTGAAGATCCTGAGTTGGAGGGCGGAGACGATCATGATCAGAAGGAAGAGCACCCAGGCCACGGCCGCCGCGTACCCCGATCGGTACTGCTGGAATCCGAGCTGGTACATGTAGGTGACGAGCGTCTCGGTGTGGAACAGCGGACCGCCGCCGGTCATCACGTACACCTGGTCGAAGACCTGGAGCGAGGCGATCACCGCGATGATGGTGGCGAAGAGCAGGGGCTGGCGGATGGCGGGCAGCGTCACGTTCCGGAACCGCGCCCACCTGCCCGCGCCGTCCAGCGCCGCGGCCTCCTGGAGACTTTCCGGCACCTCCTGCAGGGCTGCAATGAGGATCACCATCGTGAACCCGACGTTCTTCCAGAGCCCGACCAGGATCACGGCCGGCAGCGCCAGCTGCGGCGACTGCAGGATGTTGACGGCCGGAAGCCCGAGCGCGTGCGCCCAGGCCGCGTACGGTCCGATGTTCGGCGAGAGCAGGAACTTCCAGACGATCGCCATCGTGGCGAACGCGCTGATCACGGGGAAGAAGTAGACCGAGCGGAAGAACGACGAGAGCCGGCCGGGCCGCGAGAGCTTCAGCGCGAGCAGCAACCCGATCACGATCTGCAGCGGCACGGTCACCACGCTGAACACCGCGGTGTTGCCCAGCGCGTTCCAGAAGCGCGGGTCCTGCGCGAGGTCGATGTAGTTCTTGAGCCCGATGAACTCGTGGTTCGCCTGCAGGTACGACCAGTCGTGGAGGCTCATCCAGAGCGACTGCACGATCGGGTACGCCACGAAGACGATGAGGATCACTGCGGAGGGCAGCAGGAACAGCAGCCCGGGCCGGGTGTTCGCCCAGCGGCGTTCCTTGCGGCGCCCGGCGGTCGTCCTGCCGACCGGTCGGGTGATGGTGGATGTCACGAGCGGGCCTTACCGGATGCCGGCCCCGGGTTGGCGGGGCCGGCATCCTTGCAATGGGTGGAGGGTTACGAGCAGCCGAGCAGTGTGTTGAGCTGGGTGCTCGCCGACTTCAGCGCCGCAGAGGCGTCGCCGCCGGCCGCGGTCGACTGCTGGATCGCCGGCTGGAAGATGTTCGTGTTGATCTGGTTGAACTCCTTCTCCGTCGGTAGGTACAGGCGCGAGTTGGGCACCTGCGCCGAGAACGACTGCACCAGCGGGTTGGCCTTGAGCGCGGCATCCGTCGACATGTCGGTGCGGGCCGGCCCGTCAGCGGCGCCGACGGAGATCATCGTCTGGGCCTTCTTGCCCATCCACCAGGCGAGGAACTCCTGCGCCTCCTTCGGGTGCTTCGTCTTGGCGGAGACGATCGTGGGCGCCGTGCTCGCCAGCGTCACCGGCTTGCCGCTCGCGCCGGTGGGCACCGGAACGACCTTGAAGTCGATGCCGGCGGGCGTGTACTCGCCCGCGGCGTTCGGGCCGTTGATCTCGAATGCCGCCTTCGCACCCGCGAACAGGTTGTCGGCATCCTGCCCGCTGAGACCGGGCTGGGTGATCTTCTTGTCGCGCACCAGGGCCGACCAGGTCTCCACCGACGAGATGGTCTTGCTCGAGCCGAGCGCCGAGCAGCCCTTGGCATTGGTGATGTCGCCGCCGTCCGCCCAGATCAGCACGGGCCACATCGGGATGGTGTTGTTGTCGGCGAGCGCGATGCCGAAGGTGCCGTCGCCGCTCAGCTTGACCGAGTCGTCCTGTAGCTCCTTCATCGTGGTCGGGGGCTTGATCCCCGCCGCGTCGAGCATCTTGACGTTGTAGTAGAGCATCAGCGTCGTGAAGCTGGCCGGCATGGCGTAGATCTTGCCTTTGACCGTGAAGCTGTCGAGCAGGTCCTTCGGGATGGCGCTCGCGGGCACCTCACCCGACTTGTTGCCGACGACCGAGTCGAGCGGCAACGCCAGGCCGTTCGCCACGTACTGCTGGATCGTGGCCACGTTGTAGTCGGGGGTCGCGATGTCCGGCCCCGAGCCCGACGAGATCGCCGTCGGCAGCTTCTGGGCGATCGTGTCCCACGGGGAGAGCACGAAGTCGACCTGGATCTTCGGGTGCGTCTTGTTGAACTCGGCGATCGTGGCCTTGTAGGTCTTCGAGTCACCCCCGGTGAACCCGCTCCAATAGGTCAGATGTACGACGCCGGAACCGGAATCACTCGAGCTCGTTCCACTGCAGCCCGAGAGTGCCAGTCCCACGGTCGCGGCTGCTGCAGCCGCGACGAGCAAGGACTTTCTCATCTTGGTACCTCTCTGTTGTCTCCATTGACGGGTCGGTGTCGCGGCGCCGCGGGGATGATCCGCTGGCGCGCGAACGCTAATGGGCGGTGCATCCGCAGGACTGGCGGACCACCAGCTCGGTCGGCAGTTCGACGCTCTCGACGTGTTGCTCGCCGTTCATCAGCTCGATCAGGGCGCCCATCGCCTGGGCTCCGAGCTCGACCATGTCGGCTCGCACAGTGGTGAGCGCGGGGTGCGAGTAGCGGAGCATCGGGTGGTCGTCGTAGCCGATCACCTTGAGGGTCTCGGGCACCGTGACGCCGTTGGCGGCGAAGACCTCCATGGCGGCGACCGCCATCTGGTCGTTCGCGAAGAACAGGGCGTCGCAACGGTCGAGCTCGGGCAGGAGGGCGAGCGCGGCGGCGGCCCCGGAAGCCTCGGTGTAGTCGCCCTCGAACTGGAGGCGCGGATTGACGTCGAGCCCGGCATCCGACAGCGCGCCCACGTAGGCGGTGCGCTTGTCGATCGCCGACTGGTGATTGAGCGGGCCCGACACGTGCCCGATGCGCGTCGCGCCGTGCACCCGGATGAGGTGCTCGACGGCGGCGCGCCCCCCGCCCAGGTCGTCGATGCCGACGGTGACGATGCCGGGTCGCTGCGGGCTGCGCCCGACCACCACGACGGGATAGTCCGCCGCGGCGAGGCTCGCCACGTTCTGGTCGGTGGTCGAGGCCGCGGCCACGATCACACCGGAGGCCATCCGCCCACGCAGGATGCGCGAGTAGGCCGAGGTCTCGTCCGAGGCGGTCCGGGCGGTCGACAGGATGGCGCTGAGGTCATGCTCGTTGGCCGCGGTCATGACACCCTCGAGGATGTCGATGAAGATGGGGTGCGAGAACACGTGCTGGGTGTCGTGCGGCACGACCACGGCGATCGAGTCGGCGCGCTGCGAGCGTAGCGAGCTCGCGGCGAAGTGCGGCACGTAGCCGAGTTGCTCGGCCGCCTCGCGGACACGCAGCTTGGTGGAGTCCGCCACCCGCGGGCTGTCGGCGAGGGCCATGGATGCCGAGGTCATCGAGACGCCGGAGAGACGCGCGACGTCCGAGAGCTTGACCCTGGTCGATGCCATCGAATTCCTCGTCTCTGAGCTTTGGTGTCAAACCGATTCGACAGTCGGCCCTCATCGTTCCCCGTCAAGATGAACTGGTTGGGGACCGATGAGTCAAATCGATTTGACTGGGCCAACCTATACGGGGCGGCAGCGACGAGTCAACCCGTGCGCGGTATCAAAACTTTTTGACACCCAAATCCAAGGGGGTCCGAGTCAAATCGATTGGACATCCCCCCGGGATTTCGCCGAGGGGCCCTAGATTGCAGGTTTCACAGGCCCAAAAGCTGCAATCTAGGGCCCCTCGGCGCAGAGCGGGAGGGCGGTGGCGCGCAGGCGCTCGGCGATCGCGTTGGTCTCGAGGATGCCGCGCACCCGCACCTCGCCGAACTCCGTCCCTCCGCCCGGCAGCGTGCCCGCCACGTGGAAGTGCAGGTGCCCGACGGCCTGGTGGGCCGCCGTGCCGTTGTTCTGCCACACCGCGATGCCGGGGCGCTCATACGCCGCATCGATGGCCGCGGCGCACGCCGCCACCGTGTCGATGAGCGCGTGCCGCTCCTCGGCCGTCGCCTCCAGCAGGGTCGGCACGTGCCGCACGGGCAGCACGAGCACGTGCCCGGCGCCCCGCTGTTCCCGGGTCACGAGCACCGCCACCAGGGCCGACCGGCAGAGTACGGTGTACGGCCGCCGCCCGGCGAGGTAGTCGCAGAACGCGCAGCGATCGTCATCCGGCAGCGTCACACTCGAATCCGTCATCGATCCCCCAGGGACGTGAGAAAGGCCTGGAACTCGGCGGCGTCGACCTTGTCGCGCTCCGAGGGATGCAGCACGATCCTGAGCTCGCTCGCGAAACGGCGCCGCCGCGAGCGGAGCAGGAACGAGAACGCGACGAGGCGCACCGAGAGCTCCGCGGTGAGTTCCGGGATGCGGGACTGGCCCTGCCCGATGAGCGGCACGCACACCGGCTCGCCGTTGCCGTGTGCGTCGGCCTCGTCCCAGCAGTTGTCGAGCGCGTCGAGCACGCCGCGGATCGTGCCCGTCGCCCGGTTCTGCTCATCCATCTCGGTGTACGCCGCGCAGTAGTAGCGCAGCCGCCCGGGTGGCGCGAGGGTCACCACGGTGCCCAGCGGGTAGATGCGCTGCTTGCCGGGCTTGCGGATGGTGCCCACGGCGAAGCGGCCCCTCAGCGCGGCATTCAGGTCGGCATCCAGTCGCGCACACGAGCCGCCGTAGGCGCGCTCGAGGAACGACGCCTGCACGCTCGCCGGCGCGATCACGTCGGGCACGAGGGTGTCGAAGGTGGTCGTCATCCCCACGAGCACGCTCGCCTGCTGCTCGAACAGGTCGCCGACGACCAGGCGGATCCTGACGTTCTCGCGGTAGCGCTGGTCCGGCTCGACGCGGCGCAGCCCCCACGCCGCCCAGAGCACCGCGAGAAGAATCACCATCGGAATGATCCAGACCTGCCCCTGCCACCAGAGCGGTGCGAGCGGGGCCAGGATGCCGACCGGCACGGCGCACAGGCCCACGGCGGAGAGCAACCGCACCGCGAGCATCCGCCAGGTGCGGCGCGTCCACCTCCGCATCGCTCGCGACCTAGATGCCGAGGTCCTGGTACACGCTCGGCTTGTAGACGTGCTCGCCGACCTCCTTGCTCGTCGGGAAGCCGACCGCGTAGTTGTCGAGGGCGAATTTGATGATGGCCGGCTGGAACGACACCGACATGGCGTTGTACCCGGCATCCTGCAGCGGTTTCGGGTAGTTCGCCGAGTTGCCCCTGCGGGACCCGTCGAGGTGGGCCACCACGATCGGCAGCCCCAGCTCGATGGCGACCTGGAGCTCGTAGGCCAGGAACGAGACGCCGTCGCCTCCCTTCCTCTTCGCATCCGGGCTGCCGAGCAGCACCACCTGCTTCGCGTTCTTCAT
>JAODAU010000131.1 GCA_025463615.1 Microbacteriaceae bacterium
CCACGGAGGCGGGGAAGCAGGTACTCGAGCTGGGCGAGTTCGACCTGCGCCTTGCCCTCGCGGCTCTTGGCGTGCTGGCTGAAGATGTCGAGGATGACGGCTGTGCGGTCGATGACCTTGACGCGCACGACATCCTCAAGCGCGCGCCGCTGGCTGGGCGCGAGCTCGCTGTCGACGATCACCGTGTCCGCGCCGGTCGCGGCGACCACGTCGCGCAGCTCGAGCGCCTTGCCCTTGCCGAAGTAGGTGCTGGGGTCCGGGTGCGGCCGGCGCTGCATGAGCCCGTCGAGCACCACGGCGCCCGCGGTCTCCGCCAGCGCGGCGAGCTCGCGGATCGAGTTCTCGGCCTCGACGGAGTTGCCCTGGCTGTAGATGCCGATCAGCACCACGCGCTCGAGGCGCAGCTGCCGGTACTCGACCTCGGTGACGTCGTCCAGCTCAGTGGAGAGGCCGGCGACGCGTCGCAGCGCCTGCCTGTCCTCGCGGTCGAGCTGCTCGCCGTCGCCCTGGTAGGCGTCGAGGCCCTGCGTCTGGAGCGCCTGCGCCCCGCTGCCGTTGAACAGGGTGTAGTCGGCGTTGCGTGCGTCGGCGCGCGCCAATACGCGGTCGATCACGTCGTCCCCCGTTTCCACGGGCTCACCCTCAATCATTTCGTTAACCTTAGCTCCTCGTATTTCGGTAGGTTTCTGCGTATGTCCAATGAGCATTACTTCTCCTCGAGCCCGGAGAGTGAGCTCAAACTCCGCCAGATCCGCGTGTCGCTTCTCGGCCAGGCCTACGACCTGACGACCTCGAACGGGATCTTCAGCCCCGAGCGGATCGACGCCGGCACCCAGGTGCTGCTCGCCAACACCCCGGAGCCGCCGCCCGGGGGCGACTTCCTCGACCTCGGCTGCGGCTGGGGTCCGATCTCGCTCACGCTCGCCATCCAGTCTCCTCACGCCACCATCTGGGCGGTGGATGTGAACGATCGGGCGCTCGACCTGGTTCGTCGGAACGCCGAGAGCATCGGCATCACCAACATCAACGCCGTGCGGCCCGAAGATGTTCCCGCGGATGTCGCGTTCCGCACCATCCGCTCCAACCCGCCCATCCGCGTGGGCAAGGACGAACTGCACGGCATGCTGCTGCACTGGCTCCCCCGGCTCGAGCCAGAGTCGGATGCCTGGCTCGTCGTGCAGCGCAACCTCGGCTCGGACTCGCTGCACCGTTGGCTCGAGGGGTCGCTGCCCGAGGGCTTCGCGGTCAGCCGCGCGGCCACCAACAAGGGCTACCGCGTGCTGCGCGTCCGCCGCCGCTAGACGCGCAGCTCGCCCTCGAAGACGAGCTCGGCCGGGCCGCTCAGCGAGACGTGCTCGCCGTCCTCCGCCGCCCACATCCGCACTCCGAGCGAGCCGCCGGGCAGCTCGACGCGCCAGTTGTTCGGGGCGTCCGGGCCGGCCCAGTAGCGGGTCGCGAGGGCCGCGGCCGCCGCTCCCGTGCCGCAGGAGAGGGTCTCGCCGCTGCCGCGCTCGTGCACCCGCATTCGGATGTGCCCGACGCCGTCGCGCACGAGCGGCTCGAGGGGCACGACGAACTCGATGTTCGCGCCATCCGCCGGCTCCGGCTCGAGGCGCGGGATGAACGAGAGGTCGGCGCTCTCCAGCTCCTCCTCGCTCGACAGGGCGACGACCACGTGCGGGTTGCCCAGGTCGATGCCGAGGCCCGGGCGGGCCACGGGCAGGTTCTTGGCGCGCACCAGCGGCTCGCCGCCGCCGAGCGACCAGCGACCGAGGTCCACCTGGAAGCCGGAGGCGTTGCGCTGCAGGTCGCGCACGCCGCCGCGGGTGCCGATCGAGAGCGTCTCCCCCGGCTCGAGCGTGGCGAGGCCGTTGTCGATGAGGTAGCGCGCGTAGACGCGGATGCCGTTGCCGCACATCTCCGCCGGCGAGCCGTCGGCGTTGTGGTAGTCCATGAACCACTCGGCGCCGTCGTCCTCGGCCAGCGCGGCGGCGCCCTCGGGCAGGTTCGCCGAGCGCACCGCGCGGATGACGCCGTCGCCGCCCACGCCGAAATGGCGGTCCGCGATGGCCGCGAGCTGGGACGCGCTGAGGTCGATCTCGCCGTCGGGATCCGTGAACAGCACGAAGTCGTTGCCGGTCCCGTGGCCCTTGGTGAAGTGGAGGTCAGGCATGATCCAAGACTAGTTGGAGCGCGGCATCCACCCGCCCGGGTTCGTCCCGCGCGAACCACGTCGCCGGGTAGCGCGCGAACCAGCCGACCTGGCGCCTGGCGTACCGCCGGGTGAGCTGCGCGGACCGCTCGATCGCCTCGGCCTCGTCGACCTCGCCGTCGAGCTGGGCGAGCGCCTGCGCGTAGCCGATGGCGCGCGACGCGGTGACCCCGAGTCCGGCGGGCCGCAGGGCCGCGGCCTCGTCGACCAGTCCGTCGCGCCACATCTGCGCGACCCGCTCGTCCAGCAGCTGCACGAGCTCGGCGCGCGGCACGGTCGTGCCCAGGATCACCGTCGGCTCGCGGAGCGTCGACTCGTCGGGGAGGCCCGATCCGAACGGCTCGCCGGTGATCTCGACCACCTCGAGCGCGCGCACGATGCGCCGGCCGTTGTGGGACCCGATCGATTCGGCGGCCGCGGGGTCGAGCTCGCGAAGACGCTGGAACAGGATGCCCGGCCCACGCTCGGCGAGCTCCGCCTCGAGCCGCGCCCGCACGGCCTCGTCGGTGCCCGGGAAGCGGAAGTCCCAGAGCACGGACGAGACGTAGAGTCCGGAGCCGCCGACCAGGATCGGCAGGGCACCCCGCTCGCGGATGCCCTCGATCGCGGCCCGGGCATCCGCCTGGTAACGCGCGACGCTGGCCTCGTCGCGGGGGTCGAGCACGTCGAGCAGGTGGTGCGGGACGCCGCGGCGCTCGGCCATAGAGAGCTTGGCCGTGCCGATGTCCATGCCGCGGTAGAGCTGCATCGCGTCGGCGTTGACGATCTCCGACGGCACGCCGCGCGCGGCCAGCGCCTCCGCGAGGTCGAGGGAGAGCGCGGACTTGCCGGTGCCCGTGGCGCCGACGACGGCGACGAGCGGCCCGCTAACGCTGCCCATCGTGCAGGTCGTAGATCGGCGTGGTCGCGACCCGCAGCGTCGGGAGGCCGAGGGAGATGCGGCCGGACGGCGCTGCATCATGGCTCGGGACCTCGCAGGATGCCGCCTCGGCACCATCCCACGCGTCGCCCGCGCGGGTGCGCCGCACGTCGAGCGGGGCGCCGTCGGCGGAATCGGCGATCAGGTAGAACGGCTTCGCCTCGGAGACCGTGACGGTGACGACATCGCCCGGACGCGGCACGGCGCTGCCCGCAGGCACGTCGAAGTGCACCAGTCGGCTGTCGCGCGCGCGACCGGAGAGGCGGTGGGTGTCGGAATCCTTGGAGCCCTCGGCGCCGACGAGCACCTCGACCCGGGTGCCGACGAGGGAGAGGTTCTGCTCCCAGGAGATGCGGTCCTGCAACGCCACGAGCCGCTCGTAGCGCTCCTGCACCACGGCCTTCGGCACCTGGTCGGCCATGGTCGCGGCGGGCGTGCCCTCGCGGATCGAGTACTGGAAGGTGAACGCCGAGGCGAAGCGGGCCTGCTCGACCACGCGGAGCGTCTGCTGGAAGTCCTCCTCGGTCTCCCCCGGGAACCCGACGATGATGTCGGTCGAGATGGCCGCGTTCGGGATCTTCGCGCGAACACGGTCGAGGATGCCGAGGAACTTCTCCGAACGGTAGCTGCGGCGCATCGCCTTGAGGATGCGGTCCGAACCGGACTGCAGCGGCATGTGCAGCTGCGGCATGACGTTCGGGGTCTCGGCCATGGCGTCGATCACGTCATCCGTAAAGGCCGCCGGGTGTGGGCTGGTGAAGCGGATGCGCTCCAGCCCGTCGATGGCTCCTGCGGCACGGAGCAGCTTGGAGAACGCCTGCCGGTCGCCGAACTCGACGCCGAACGAATTGACGTTCTGGCCGAGCAGCGTCACCTCGATGGCGCCGTCGTCGACCAGCGACTGGATCTCTGCGAGGATGTCGCCCGGCCGCCGGTCCTTCTCCTTGCCGCGCAGCGCGGGCACGATGCAGAACGTGCAGGTGTTGTTGCAGCCGACAGAGATCGACACCCAGCCGCTGTGGGTGGAGTCGCGCTTGGTCGGGAGCGTCGAGGGGAACACCTCGAGCGATTCGAGGAT
>JAODAU010000140.1 GCA_025463615.1 Microbacteriaceae bacterium
GCTGGCGATGCATGATCGAGAAGGCGAGCCGCGTCAGCCCATCGGGCAGCTTCGGACAAAAGGCCAGGACCACGCCGTGATTCCGCATGCCCCCCAGGCCCACCACAAAGGCGAACCAGGCTCACGAGAGCGATGCGATGTGCAGCCCGTCGCGCACGTTGTGCTCGAGGTCCTGAAGGTCCATGAGCGTGGCCTCGGCGGCGTAGTCCAACGCGAGCCTCAGGTGATTGCATTCGGCGGCGAGCACGGCCTGAGTGCAGGCCGACAGCGATGAATCGCGGACCGTGATCCGCTCGTAGTACTCGAAGTTGCGTTCCTTCTGCTCTTGCGTGAAGGCATCTGGACACAGCCCCATGGCGAGCACGAGGTCGGGCTGCTTGACGACCTGTCTGCGATAGAGGTCGAAATACGGAAAGTGAAGCAGCAGGGGGTACTGGTCGGGACCGGTCGCGGCGAAGTCCCAGATCTCGTGGTCCGTGAAGCCCTCCGCCTGAGGATGAACTCCGAGCCGCTCGTCGTACGGGATCATCATGCGCTCGGCGGCGGCACGCCAGAACGCCAATTCGTCAGTGGTGACCCCGAGCTCGCGCGCCTTGTCTGGATATCGCACGCAAACCTCGGCAGCGCCGACGAGGTTTCGTTGCGCCATCAGGTTTGTGTAGACGTTGTTGTCGGCCAGCGCGCTGTACTCGTCCGGGCCGGTCACGCCATCGATGCGAAAGTGGCCCTGCAGATCATGATGGCCGAGCGAGCGCCACAGCCGCGCGGTCTTCACCAGGAGATCGACGCCCACCTCGCGCTCGAAGCGCAGGTCGCCGGTCGCCTGCACGTACCGAATCGTGGCATCAGCGATGTCGGCGTTGATGTGAAACGCCGCGGTTCCGGCGGGCCAGTACCCGGAGCACTCCTCGCCGTGAATGGTGCGCCAGGGGAACGCCGCGCCGCTGTGTCCCAGGGCCTCCGCCCGGGCCTCGGCGGCCGGCAGGATCGAGTGGCGCCAGCGCAGCGCGTCCGCCGCGGCCGATGGCACCAGGTGGGTCAGCGCCGGAACGACAAATGCCTCGGTGTCCCAGAACGAGTGGCCGTCATAGCCAATGCCGGTCAGACCCTTGGAGGGGATGCCCCGACGCTCGGCGCGGGCGGTCGCCGAGAGCACCTGAAAGAGCGCGAAGCGCATCGCTTGCTGCAGCTCCGAGTCACCCTCGATCTCGACGTCAGCGCGCTTCCAGAAATCGTCCAGGTAGCTCCGCTGCTCTGCCAGCAGGCCCTCCCATCCCGTCTTCCGCGCGGCCGCCAGTGCGGCGGCCACCTGATCGCGAAGTGCGGCCACCGTTCGCGACGCCGACCAACCGTAGGCGATGAACTTGATCAGTCGAAGACGCTGGCCCGGCTCCAGCACGTCGGTGACCACGAACCGCGCCAGATCCGGGGAAACCTCCGCCGTCGTCTGCACGCGGGCGGTGCCGCTCACCAGGTGGTGCATCGCGGCGGCCAGGCGAAGGCCGCTGCGCCGCGTCTTGTGGATGAGGACGGCCGCAGACTCGGTGTCCAGGTGCTCCTCGGCGGCGAGCGGTGACTCGATCGCAGCGGCGACGCGCGGATCTCTCGAGAGCATCGTGACCGGTTCGTTGGCGACCAGCTCGGACTGCACGACGATGTCGGCGCGCCCGTCGAGCGGCTCGACCTCGTAGCAGATGCCGACGATCGCGCGATGGGTGAACGAGACGAAGCGCGTCGAGGTCACGCGCATCGCCCGATGCGCGGGCGACACCCATTCCACCATGCGGCGGAGCGTGCCCGCTCGCAGGTCGAGCAGGCGGTCGTGAGCGCGGAGCTCGCCCAGGCGCACGTCGAACGGCTCGTCGCCGACCAGCAAGCGGAAGATCTTGCCGTTGGTGACGTTGATGATCGTCTGCCCCGACTCGGGTGCGCCATAGTTCACCTCGGCGTAGGGCAGCGGGTGCAGCTCGTACATGCCGTTGAGGTACGTGCCGGGCAAACCATGCGGCTCACCCTCGTCGAGATTCCCGCGCAACCCGATGTGTCCGTTCGAGAGCGCGAACAGCGACTCGCTCTCGGCGAGGAGTCCCAGGCTCAAGGCGGTCTCGTGAACCGCCCACGGTTCGACGGCGATCGCGGGATGCGCGATCATGCAGCCTCCAGGAGCGTCGCGAGATCCTCCACCACGATGTCGGCCCCGTGGCGACGCAGCTCCGACGCCTGACCGACCCGGTCGACGCCGACGACATAGCCGAAGTGCCCGGCGTGGCCTGCTTCCACGCCCGCCAGCGCGTCTTCGAAGACGACCGCTCGCGCCGGCTCCACCGCGAGCGCGCCAGCCGCGGCGAGAAAGGTATCGGGAGCGGGCTTGCCGGCAAGCTGCTGTTGCTCGGCGACGATGCCGTCGATCTGCACGTCGAACAGATCGGCGATCCCGACCGAGGCGAGGATCTCGCCGCAGTGCTCGCTGGAGGACACCACCGCCGTCTTGAGACCACCTTCGCGCGCGGCGCGCACGTAGCGCAGCGAACCGGCGTAGGTCGCGACCGGCTTCTCGCGAAGCAGGCGCAGCAGGATCTCGTTCTTGCGCCTGGCGAGGCCCTGGACGGTCTGGGCCCCCGGCAAATCGGCCTGGTCGCCCTCGGGGAGCTGGATCCCGCGCGCGGCGAGGAACGAGCGCACGCCGTCGCTGCGCAGCTTGCCATCGACGTACCGGGAATAGTCGCGAACAGGATCGAACGCGACGAGGCGAGCGCCCTGCGACGATGCGCATGCGCGCAGACATTCGTCGAACGCTTCTTTCCAGGCCGCGGCGTGAAGCTCGGCGGTCTGGGTGATCACGCCGTCGAGGTCGAACAGGACCGCCTGGACCCGCGAGGGCAGCCCGAGCCGGGCTTGCACGGTGTGCGCACCGTGCAGCACGAAACGCTCGACCGCGTTGGCGAAGCCTTCGTCGTCGTTCGACGTGGTCACGAAGCGGGCGCACCTCTGCACCTCGGGGGTGGCGTTGCCCATGGCGATGGGGAGGCCGGTGAGGCCGAACATCAGCACGTCGGTCGGCATGTCGCCGATCGCCGCGACCCGGGACAGCGGAAGGTCGAGCCGGCGTGCGAGATCGCGCGCGACCAGGCCCTTGTTCGCATCGGGGTGGGTGATGTCGAGGTAGTAGGCCTGCGACCGGGCCACCGACGCGTCGAGGGCGACGCGCTGGCGCAGTTCGGTCTCACAGCGTGCCACCAGCGCAAAATCGTCGCTGACCCCGACGATCTTCACGGCACCGCCGAGAGCCGCGTTCAGGTCGGCGATCACGGTGGGCTCGAACTGCACGGTCGCTCGCTCGAAGGCCACGTGCGGCGCGTCGCGGTGCCGGATGAACCAATCCTCGCCGCGGTAGACCCAGACATCGAGACCGGCGCCGAGCAGCACCTCCACCACCTCCATCGAGACCGCGAGCGACAGCGTGCGCTGTTCGAGAATGGTGCGCAGATCGGGCTCCACGACCAGGCCGCCGTTGAACCCGGCGATTGGCGTGGTGAGCGCGAGCGGCTCGACGAGCATCGCCATGCCCCGAGGTGGACGCCCGCTCGTGATCGCCAGGTCGATGCCATGCGCGCGCAAGCTGCGAACGACTTCGCGC
>JAODAU010000156.1 GCA_025463615.1 Microbacteriaceae bacterium
TCCGTGCCGACACGTCAGTCGTTCACGCGGCCGAGGTAGTCACCCGTGCGGGTGTCCACCTTGACCTTGGTGCCCTGCCCGACGAACAGCGGCACCTGGATCTGGTAGCCGGTCTCGACGGTCGCGGGCTTGGTGCCCGCGCTCGAGCGGTCGCCCTGCAGGCCCGGCTCGGTGTACGTGATCTCCAGCGGGACGGATGCCGGCAGCTCGACGTAGAGCGGGTCGCCGATGTGCAGCGCGACGGTGACGTGCTGGTTCTCGAGCATGAAGTTGGCGGCGTCGCCCACCTGCGCGTCGGAGAGGGTGATCTGGTCGTAGTCGGCGACATCCATGAAGACGAAGCCGTCGCCGTCCTTGTACAGGTACTGGAAGTCGCGGCGGTCGACCGTCTCGGTCTCGATCTTCGCCCCGGCGTTGAACGTGCGGTCGACGACCTTGCCGCTCATCACGTTCTTGACCTTGGTGCGCACGAACGCGCCGCCCTTGCCCGGCTTCACGTGCTGGAAGTCGATCACGGTCCACAGCTGGCCGTCCATGTTGAGCACGACGCCGTTCCTGATGTCCGCGGTTGAAGCCATGACGAGTTCCGTTCCTGAGGGGATGAGCAGCTAGCGAGTCTACCCGAGGTCGCGGTTGATCGCCGCCAGCGCCAGCTCGTACGAGCCGAAGCCGAAGCCCGCGATCACGCCGGTGGCGACGCCCGAGATCACGCTGGTGTGGCGGAACTCCTCGCGCGCGTGCGGGTTCGAGATGTGCACCTCGATGAGGATCAGGCCGGCCTTGGTGACGAGCGCCGCTGCATCCCGCAGCGCGTAGGAGTAGTGCGTGAACGCGGCCGGGTTGAGGATGACGGGGCTCGCCGTGTCGACGGCCTCGTACAGCCAGCCGATGAGCTCGGCCTCGTCGTTGGTCTGGCGCAGGTCGATCGCGTGGCCCGGAGGGGTGAGCGGCGCCAGCTGCGCGGCCAGGTCCTCGAGCGTGCCGCTGCCGTAGACGTCGGGCTCGCGCGAGCCGAGGCGGCCGAGGTTGGGGCCGTTGAGCACGAGGATGTTCGACATGGGTGAGAGCCTATCGAAGCGGTTGTTCGTCCGGCGCGAGCGGGCGCACCCGCACCGCGGACCACAGCTCGTCCACGGCGACGTTGCTGATGGGCCGCCAGCCGAACTCGCCCGAGTCGCGCATGATCGTGTCGCGGTTCACGTCGAAGCCCGTGCCCTTGCGGTAGCAGAACCACACGGCGCGGGCGCCGGCGAGGTGCTGCAGCCGCGCGGCGAACTGCTCGTGCAGGGCGGCGCGGTCGGCGACGAAGACGACGGCGACATCCACGCCCTCGGTCTCGGCCACGAAGGACGCGCCGTTCGGCAGCGGGCCGACGAGGTCCACCTCGCCGATCACGCCGACGACATCGCCGGATTTGACCTGCAGCTTCTCGGCGATCGTGCGCTCCGACATCAGGACGCGATCTCCTGGTACGCCGCGAACAGGAGGCTCTCGTCCGGCCCGGCGAGCACGGTCGGTCGCGCGACGTCGTCGAGCACGATGAACCGCAGCAGGCTGCCGCGCGCCTTCTTGTCGCGCTTCATCACCGAGAGCAGCGTCTGCCAGCGCCCGGCCGGGTAGCTGATCGGCAGCTGCAGAGACGTGAGGATGCTGCGGTGCCGGTCGACCACGGCATCCGGCAGCCGGCCGGTCAGCCGGGCCAGCTCCGCGGCGTAGACCATGCCGATCGAGACGGCCGCGCCGTGCCGCCACTGGAACCGCTCCGCGTATTCGACCGCGTGGCCGAGGGTGTGGCCGTAGTTCAGGATCTCGCGGAGGCCCTGCTCCGTGAAGTCCTCCCCCACGACGCGGGCCTTGAGTGCGATCGACAGCTCCACGACACGGCGGAACTGCGGGCTCGTGGGGTCGGTCGCGACATCCACGTCGGCCTCGATGATGTCGAGGATCTCCGGCTCGGCGATGAAGCCGGCCTTCACGACCTCGGCGAAGCCCGCGAGGATCTCGTTCGGGCTGAGCCCGTCGAGCGTGTCCAGGTCGACGAGCACGGCAGACGGCGCGTAGAAGGCGCCGACGAGGTTCTTGCCCTCGTTGGTGTTGATGCCGGTCTTGCCGCCGATCGACGCGTCGACCATGCCGAGCAGCGTCGTCGGCACCTGGATCAGCGCGATCCCGCGCAGCCAGGTTGCGGCCACGAAGCCGGCGACGTCGGTGACCGCTCCCCCGCCGAAGCCGATCACGACGTCGGAGCGGGTGAAGTCGGACTGGCCCATCACCTGCCAGCAGAACGCGGCGACCTCGACCCGCTTGCCGGCCTCCGCATCCGGGATCTCGGCCAGCAGCACCTGGTAGCGGTCGCTGAGCGCGAGCCGCAGCGCCTCCGCGCGCGCGCCGAGCGTCGGCGGGTGCACGATGAGCACCTTCTGTGCGGCCGTGCCGATCAGCTCGGGCAGGTCGCCGAGGATCCCCCGGCCGATGCGGATATCGTAGCCGGGGTCACCGGCGACGGTGATGGTGGTGGTGCTCATGCGTCGTCCTCCGTCGCCCACACGGCGATCTCGGCTGCTATCAGGTCGATGGGGCGGGACGAGGTGTCCCAGGTGGCCGTGGCGAGCCTCTCGTAGAGCTCGCGGCGCGACTCGAACAGCGCCTTCCACGACTCGATGCCGCCGGTGAGCAGCGGGCGCTTGGTGCCGATCCGGTTCTCTACCGCCTCGGGGCTCACCGTCACGAGCACCACGGGCAGGCCGTCGAGGTCGCGCTGCGTGTCCGCGTCGAGCACCGCGCCGCCGCCGAGCGACACCACGGCGTCGCGGTCGAGCGCGTCGGCCACCGCCTCGCGCTCGTAGCGGCGGAATGCCGCCTCGCCCTGCTCGGCGAAGATGGTGGCGATCGGCCCGTGCGCGCTCACGACCGTGCGGTCGGTGTCGACGAACGGGGTCGCGAGGATGCGGGAGACCCGCTTGCCGAGGCGCGTCTTGCCTGCGCCGGGCGGGCCGATCAGCACGAGCTTGGCGGTCATGCGCCGAGCGACGGGTCCGAGGCGGCCGTCGTGCGCAGGTTCTCCGGGATCGCGTCGAGGTAGCCGCGCAGGTTGCGCAGGGTCTCGCCGACCGAGTCGCCGCCGAACTTCTCGAGCACCGCGTTCGCGAGCACGAGCGCGACCATGGCCTCGGCGACCACCCCGGCAGCGGGGACCGCACAGACGTCGGAGCGCTGGTGGTGCGCCTCCGCGGGGCCGTTCGACGCGACATCCACGGTGCGCAGCGCATGCGGCACGGTGGAGATGGGCTTCATTGCGGCGCGCACGCGCAGCACGGTGCCCGTGGTCATGCCGCCCTCCGTGCCGCCGGCTCGGTCGGTCGAGCGGGCGATGCCGTCGACCGTCTGGAACAGCTCGTCGTGCGCCTCGGAGCCCCGACGCGCGGCGGTCTGGAAGCCGTCGCCGACCTCCACGCCCTTGATCGCCTGGATGCCCATGAGCGCCCCGGCGAGCTGCGAGTCGATCCTGCGATCCCAGTGCGTGTAGGAGCCGAGGCCCGGCGGGAGGTCGTAGGCGAGCACCTCGACGACTCCGCCGAGCGTGTCGCCATCCTCGTGCGCCCGGTCGACCTCGGCCACCATGAGGGCGGACGTGGCGGGGTCGAAGCAGCGCAGCGGGTCGGCGTCGAGCGCCGCGACATCCGCTGGGCCCGGCAGCGCCGAGCCGTCGGGGACGCGAACCTGGCCGATCGAGAGGGTGTGAGAAACGAGCCGGATGCCGAGCTCGCCGAGGAAGGCGCGGGCGACGGCGCCGAGCGCGACCCGTGCGGCGGTCTCGCGGGCGCTGGCTCGCTCGAGCACGTTGCGGGACTCCTCGAAGTCGTACTTCTGCATGCCAACGAGGTCGGCGTGGCCCGGGCGGGGGCGCGTCAGCGCTGCGCCGCGACCCTTCGGCAGCGTCTCGGGGTCGACGGGCACGGCGCTCATCACCTCGACCCAGCGTGGCCACTCGGTGTTGCCGATGCGCAGGGCGACCGGGCTGCCCATGGTGAGCCCGAAGCGGATGCCGCCGCTGATGGTCAGCTCGTCCTGCTCGAACTTCTGGCGCGCGCCGCGGCCGTAGCCGAGCGTGCGGCGGTGCAGATCGGCCTGGATCTGGTCGGGCGAGATCGGGACGCCGGCCGGCATCCCCTCGAGGATCGCCACCAGCTCGGGCCCGTGCGATTCCCCTGCGGTCAACCAACGAAGCATGGTCACCATCCTCCCATAGCGGGAGGGCCCGGATCGGCTAGAGGCCGACGGCGGCGCGCATCGCCGCGAAGACGGATGCCTCGCCCGGCAGCTCCTCGTGCGGCGACCCGTTCACGAACGCCCGCACCTGCGCGAGCGCCTGCCACGCGAGCATCTCCAGTCCGGAGACGACGGGCAGCCCGGCGGCCAGCCAGTCCGCCGCGAGGGAGGTCGGCCAGGGCTCGTAGGCCACGTCGAAGAGCAGCCCGGCGGGCTCGATCCTGGCGGCCAGGTCGACGTCGTTGGGCAGGGTGCTGATGGTGACCGCGGGCGCGGGCGTCTCGAAGGCACCGAGGGTCTCGATGCGCAGGTCGACGTCCAGCTGCTCGGCGATCGCGACCAGTGACCCGATCCGGTCCGGCGACCGCACCCCGACCACCGCGCTGCGCGCGCCGAGCTGGGCGGCCGCGACCAGCGCCGAGGATGCCGTGGCCCCGCCGCCGAGAATCCGCACGGTCGTGAGGCTCCCGACCCCGGCAGCACCGAGGGCCGCGACGATGCCGAACACGTCGGTGTTGAAGCCGCGCAGTCGCGCGCCCTCGAACACCACGGTGTTCGCGCCGCCGGTCAGCTCGCTGATGGAGTCGATCGTGGCGAGCAGCGGAAGCACCTCGCGCTTCAGCGGCATGGTGAGCGAGAGCCCGCGCCAGTCGTCGCCGAGTCCCTCGACGAACGCCCCGAGGCCGCCCGACGCGACCTCGATCGCGTCATAGCTCCAGTCGAGGCCGAGCTCGGCGTAGGCCGCGCGCTGCAGCGCGGGCGACTTCGAGTGCGCGATCGGCGAGCCGAGCACCGCGAGCCTGGTCAATCGCAGCCGCCGGGGTGCGCCTTCAGCCAGGCGCCGAGCTGCGCGTTCGCAGCGTTCTGCTGGGCCAGCGTGTCCGAGAACGCGGTCTCGCCGGTCGAGCAGTTGACGACCACGAAGTACAGCCAGGTGCCCTGGGCCGGGTTCAACGTGGCCTTGATCGCGGCGTCGCCGGGGTTCGAGATCGGGCCGATCGGCAGTCCGGGGTTCGCGTAGGTGTTGTACTTGTTGCTCTTGTCGGCGCGCTGTGCCGGCGTGGTCTCGATCGAGGTGCTGCCCGCGCCGTACGCCACCGTCGCGTCGGACTGCAGGTTCATGCCCTTGGCGATGCGGTTGTCCCAGACGCGCGCCACCTTGAGGAAGTCGGCGGTGCTGCCGCCCTCCTTCTGCGTGAGGGCGGCGAGGGTGAGCACACGGTGGCGGTCCGCGACCGGTACGCCGTCGGCATCCAGTCGCTTGAACATCTCGTTCACCATCATCTGGAAGATCTGGTGCGCGGTGAGCCCGGGATCGATCGAGTAGGTCGCCGGGAACAGGTAGCCCTCGAGGCTCGGCGCCTCGGGCGGGAGGCCGTAGCTCGTGTAGTCCGCGGCGGCGGCCTCGAGCTGCGCGGTCGAGACCCCGGTGCTGTCACTGAGTGCGCCGAGCTTGGCGATGATGCCCTTGACCGTGATGCCCTCGGGCAGGGAGACGCGCGTGAAGACCTTGTTCTTCGGGTCCTGCAGCGCGGTGAGCGCGGCCTGGGCGCTCATGTGCGACTTCAGCGAGTAGCTGCCCGGCTGGAAGTTCACGGGCGTCTTCTGCTTGAGCAGCAGCTTGTAGAACGCGTCGGTGGATGCCGTGACCCCGGCCTTGCTCAGCGTGGCCGCTACGTCAGAGCCGATCTGCCCGTTCGCGATCGTGATGACGACCTTGCCGGTGCCCTTGCCCGTGTAGTCGGTCGGCGCGTCCTGGCCGAGCACGTGCTTGATCTGCGGCTGGAACGCGAAGTACACGGCGGTCGCGCCGCTGCCGAGCACGACGACGACGGCGATGAGCACCCACAGCCAGGTGAGGCGGCGCTTCTTCTTCGGCGGGCGGCCGTACGGGTCGTCCGTGCGACCGCGGCGCCCGTGAGTGGAGGCCTCGCGCAGCTGGCGACGGCTCAGCGGCTCGCCGGAGGGGTCGACCGATGCGGGGTCGACGGAGCGCCGGGACGCAGGGGGCTGTACCCCCGGCTGTGAGGAGAAGATTTCATCCCAGCTCGGTTCATCTGCCACGCGTCAGTTTCCTTCGTCCGGGCCGACGACCACGCCCGGCGGGGTGCCGCCTGCGCGCTCGAAGTCGAGGGCATGTTGCAAAATTATAACGGCGGCGACCTGGTCGATCACCGGACGTGACTTCTTCGTGTTGCGGCCCGTCGCGTGGAGCGCGCGCTGCGCCGAGACCGTCGACAGTCTCTCATCCACCATGCGCACCGGCAGGCTCGTGGATGCCGCGATCCGGGTGGCGAACTCGCGCGCGTCGGCCGTCGACGGGGTCTCGCCGCCCGACATCGCCAGGGGCAGGCCGACCACGATCTCGGTCGCGCCCTCGTCCGCGGCGTGGGCGAGGATGCGGGCGACGTCGCCGTCCCCGCGCGGCACGGTCTCGACCGGGGTCGCCAGCATCCCGTGAAGGTCGCTGCGCGCGACGCCGATGCGGGCCTTGCCCACGTCGACGCCGAGACGGACGCCCGGTCGCATCCGGCCTACCTCGGCAGGGCCGCGCTGATCGCGTCGAGCGCGGTGTCGATCGCGTCCACGTTCGACCCGCCGCCCTGGGCGAGGTCGTCCTTGCCGCCGCCGCCACCGCCGAGGATGCCGGCCGCCAGCTTGGCGAGCGCGCCCGCCTTGGCCCCGGCACCGCGCGCCGCTTCGTTGGTGCCCACGATCACCGCGGGCTTGCCCGCCACGACCGCGGCAAGCGCCACGACCGCCGCGTCGGAGCCGAGGCGCCCGCGCGCGGTCGTGACCAGCGTGCGCAGGTCGTCCGCGGAGCTCAGCGTGCCGACGTTCTGCACTAGCGCGGTGACGCCGCCGAGGCGCGTCGCCTTCTCGAGCAGGGCGGGAACGCGTTCCACGAGAGCCGCCGACTCGAACTCGGCGATGCGCTTCTCGGCCGTCTTGAGGCTCGACACGAGGTCGGCGATGCGCTCCGGCAGGTTCTCGCGGGGAGTCTTGAGGCTCGCGGTGAGCTCGCTCACGATCGCGCGCTCGGCGGCGAGGTCCTTGAACGCCTCGATGCCCACGAGCGACTCGACGCGCCGGTTCGACGAGCCGATCGACGACTCGCTCACGAGGTTGATCAGCCCGACCTCGGAGCTGAAGCCCACGTGCGTGCCCGCGCACAGCTCGAGCGACCAGGGGCTGCCGATCTGCACCACGCGCACGGTGTCGCCGTACTTCTCGCCGAACAACGCCATGGCGCCGAGCGAGCGCGCCTCCTCGAGCGGCAGGATGCGAGTGGTCACCTCGAGGTTGTCGCGCACCGCGTTGTTGGCGATGTCCTCGATCTCGGAACGGGTCTCGGTGGAGAGCGGGTTGCTCCAGTTGAAGTCGAGCCGCATGTAGCCCGCGCGGTTGTACGAGCCGGCCTGGTGCGCCTCCGGGCCCAGCACCTGGCGCAGGGCCGCATGGATGAGGTGGGTCGCCGAGTGGGCCTGGGTCGCCCCGCGGCGGTAGTCACGGTCCACGACGCTGGTGGCGGCATCCCCCACGCCGACCTCGCCGCTCGCGACCTGAACGCGATGGCTGACGAGGCCCTTCACCGGGCGCTGCACGTCGAGCACCTCCAGGTCGAAGCCGTTGCCCACGATGCGGCCGGCATCCGCCTCCTGGCCGCCCGATTCCGGGTAGAGCGAGGTCTCGGCAAGGATGACCTCGGCGATGTCGCCGACCGAGAGGCGGCTGACCGAGTCGCCATCCTTGATCAGCCCGAGCACTGTGGAGTCGGTGTCGAGGTAGTCGTAGCCGGTGAAGACCGTCTCGCCCTTGGCCCGTAACGCGCTGTAGACGCTGAGGTCCGCCAGCTGCGTCTTCTTCGCCTTCGCGTCGGCCTTGGCCATGGTGCGCTGTTCGAGCATGAGCGCGTCGAAGGCGTCGCGGTCAACCGAGAGACCAGATTCCTCGGCGATCTCGAGCGTGAGGTCGATCGGGAAGCCGAACGTGTCGTGCAGCAGGAACGCGGTGTCGCCGGCGAGCTGCTTCGCGCCTCTCGACCGTGTCTTGTCCACGGCCACATCAAGGATGCTCGTGCCGCTCGCGAGGGTGCGCAGGAAGGTCTCCTCCTCCGCGTAGGCGAGCCGCGCGATCCGGTCGTAGTCGGTCTCGACCTCCGGATACGCCGCCTTCATCGCGTCGCGCGAGGCGGGGAACAGCTCGGGGAAGGTCGCGGCGTCGACGCCGAGCAGGCGCATGGCCCGCACCGTGCGGCGCAGCAGGCGGCGAAGGATGTAGCCGCGCCCCTCGTTCGCCGGTGTCACGCCGTCGGACATCAGCATGAGGCTGGAACGCACGTGGTCGGCGATGACGCGCATGCGCACGTCGTCCTCATGGTCGGCGCCGTAGCGACGTCCGGAGACGGTCGCGGCCATGTCGAGCACCGGGCGCACCTGGTCGATCTCGTAGAAGTTGCCGACCTCCTGCTTGATGAAGGCGACACGCTCGAGCCCCATGCC
>JAODAU010000171.1 GCA_025463615.1 Microbacteriaceae bacterium
GCCCCCTTAGCTCAGTTGGCCAGAGCACCGCTCTTGTAAAGCGGGGGTCGTCGGTTCGAATCCGACAGGGGGCTCGCGAGAAAACGCCCGATGGGCGTTTTCTCCGAGCCCATGAAGGACGATCGAGCCCACAGGCTCGATTCCGCCGAGCCCGGGTGACAGCTGGATGCACGGACGCCTCCTGTCCCTCCGAACAGCAACTCGCGGGCGTTTTCTCCGAGCCCAGACAAGAAGCGATCGAGCCCACAGGCTCGATTCCCGGGTTCGCCCTACCGCGCCCCGAACGTCCCGAGGAAGCTGTCGCGGAACCGGTCCATGCGCCACAGCGGCGCCTTCGCCGTCGGGAACACCCCGTCCTGCCACTTCCAGTCGGCGATCGACTGGAACACACCCGGGTCCTTCGAGATGATGCTGATCGGCACCTGGTGGTTGGCGCCCTTGCCGCTCACGATCGTGGCCGGCTGGTGGTCGCCGAGCACGACGAGCACGAGGTTCGGGTCATCGAACGTGTGCAGGAACGAGAACATCGCGCCCAGCGAGTACTGCACCGACTGGCCGTAGGCCTGCTGCACCTTCTTCGGGTCCTGCCACACGACATCCGTCGACTGGCCCTCGGCCGGCTGCGGCGCGTAGACCGAGCCGTCTCCGATCTGCGACCACGGCACCAGCTGCGGCAGCGGCGCCCAGGGGGTGTGGGATGAGACGAAGTCGATCTCGGCCATCACCGGCTTGTGCGCGCCCGCCAGCTGGCTGTCGTAGAAGTGCTGCCAGGTGTACTGGTCGGGGATGCGCGCGTAGCCGAACGCCGGCCCGTGGTAGCCCACGTTGTTCGAGTCGAGCAGCGTGTCGTAGTGGTAGAACGAGGAGCCGACCGCCCACGGGTGGGTGTCCGACGGCACGTCGCTCACCGTCTTCCAGCCCGCCTTGCGGAACGCGTCGCTCAGCGTGAAGCGGTCGGTCTGGGTCACCTTGTCGTAGGTGGACTGGCTGTCGACCCAGAGCCCGGTCTGCAGCGTGGAGTGCGCCAGCCAGCTCACACCTCCGAAGGTGGGCGAGGTGAGCCAGGCGCTCTGCGAGGTGTAGCCGTCGGCGGCGAGCTGGGTGCCGCCGGCGCGGAGCACCTGGTCCACGCCATCCGAGAAGCCCGTGTTCTGCACGGCCACCTGGCCGTAGCTCTCGATGAAGGCGACCACCACATCCTTGCCGCGCAGCTTTGTGAGCAGGTCGGATGACGGCACCGAGGCATACGGATCGCTCGCCACCTTGCGCGACAGCGCCGCCTGCGCGCCGAGCGTCGCCGAGGCGCGCGAGGCGGCCGCCGCGATCGACCCGAGGGACGCGGATGCCGCGGCCGGCTCCCCCGCCACGAACTGCGAGCCGACCAGCGCGGCTATGACCCACGTGGCGGTGACCGCCGAGGCCACGACGCTGCCGCGCACCGGATGCCGCCGCACGGCATCCGCGACCCGCTGCGACGCCCACGCGAGGCCCAGCACCACCGCGACCAGCAGCAGCGCGATGAGCACGAGCAGCGCGACGGCGACCGGCGTGCCGATCGAGTCGCGCACCACGCCGAAGCCGTCGCCGACCTGCTGCACGTCGTTCGGGTCGAAGTGGGTGTTCAGCGCATACTCGAACGCGGCGTCGAGGCCGGCGAGCAGCACGCCCACCGCGACGATGAGACCGAGCACCACGCCGACGGCGATCCTTGCGACCCGCCACGGCAGCACCACCAGCACGAGCACGGCGATGAGCGACTCGACGGGGAGGCGGAAGAGGGCCGAAGGGGATCCGGCGGCGATCACGCCCGGCACCAGCGGCAGAGCCACGAGCAACACGAGGGCAAGCACGAGCGTCAGGCGGCGGCGGATCATCGGGCGCTCCTGTGGTGCGTCGGGGCCAGCGCCCGGCTGCCGTCGGCGGCGTCGAAGCGGTCGGAGAGCGCATAGCGCAGCAGCACGACGTCGCCGATCCGGCGCGTCTCGTGCAGGGATGCGCGCCTGGCGGCCGTCCACGGGAAGGCGGCCGGGCCGACCACCCGCGGGGCGCGCGCCTCACCCACGAAGAAGGGCGCGATCACGAGCTGCAACTCGTCGGCGAGGTCGCCGGCGAGGAACTGGGTGAGCACGCTGCCGCCGCCCTCCACCATCAGGCGGTGCACGCCGCGG
Source organism: Microbacteriaceae bacterium (assembly GCA_025463615.1). The sequence goes on from JAODAU010000171.1 coordinate 2,169, forward strand.
CGGCCGCCCAGGTCGTCGAGCACGCCGGCCATGGTCACGCGCTCCCCCAGGCCGACGACGGTCGCGGCGTCGCCGAGACGGGAGCCCAGCCGGGCCGCGCGGCCGCGGGGGCAGTAGACGATTCGGGGGCCGGCGCCGGTGGTGAAGAACGCGGCATCCGCCGGCAGCTCGCCGCGCGACGTGACGGTGACCTTGGCGGGCGAGTCCGGCAACCCGGCGTCGCGGCGGCGATCGCGCAGGTCGGGATCGCGCACCAGCAGGCGCGGGTTGTCGCGGCGGACGGTCGAGGCGCCGACCAGGATCGCGTCGCTCACGGCGCGCAGCCGGTCGACGCGGGCGAGGTCGGCGGCGTTCGACATCGCCAGCCGCCGCGGAACGGCGCTGTCGAGGTAGCCGTCGATGGACATGGCGCAGCTGAGGGTCACGTACGGTCGGTCGCTCATGCGGGCACCTCCACGGGCACGATCCGCGGGCGCGTCGCCCGCTCGACGATGAGCACGAGGGCACCCGGCAGCACCGCGACCAGGGCGAGCACACCGAACGCGGTGGATGCCGCGACCCCCGCCCCCGCGCTCAGCCCCACCAGCGCGAACGCCGACCCCGCCGCCGCCTCGCGCGGCCCCCAGCCGCCCACGTTGATCGGCAGGGACGCGGCCGTGAGCGCCACGAGCGCGAGCGCGACGAGGTCGCCGAGGGGCGCGTGCACGCCGGAGGCGAGCGTCGCCACCACGAAGGTCGTGGTGTGGCAGGCGACCACGACCACCGACGGCACGACGACCGAGGCGGTGCGGCGGGGGTCGGCAAAGACCGTGCGGAGAAGGGCGCCCTCGCGGCGCAGCATCCGCCGGCCCCGCCGCGTCGCGGCGACGATGCCGAGGGCCAGCAGGATGGCGCCCCCGACCGCAACCGCGACCCACGCGGCACCCCGCAGCGGCGCGGTCAGCCCGAGGGCGGTGAGCGCGACCACCACGAGCACGACCTGCACGACCTGGCCGGCGACGCGTTCCGCGACGACGGCGCGGGCGCCGAGCCCCGGCTCGCCGGTGCGACGGCCGTGGTCGTAGGCGCGGTGCACGTCGCCGACGACCCCACCGGGCAGCACCGCGTTGAGGAACTGCGAGCGGTAGTACGCGGCGATCGCCGCGCCCCACCCCAGGTGGAGGCCGAGGCCGCCGGCGATCGCGCGCCAGCGCCAGGCCGCGGCTGCGGTCGCCGTGGCCGTGAGCAGGGCGGCGAGCAGGATCGCCCCGGGCGAGACCGCCTCGAGCCC
>JAODAU010000227.1 GCA_025463615.1 Microbacteriaceae bacterium
TGTCGAGCTCTTTCTCTTTGAGGGCGGTGATCGCGGCCGCGCGCTCCTCCGGTCCGAGCTGCGAGGAGCGGGTGACGGGCTGTGGCGTGGCCATGCAGTGCCTCCGTAGTGTCGGTGCTGTCTTACATCCTTGTAGTACGGCGCGACGACGACCTCGACGCGCTGGAATTCCTTGAGGTCCGAGTAGCCGGTGGTCGCCATCGACCGCCGCAGCGCCCCCACGAGGTTGGATGTGCCGTCCGTCGACGTCGACGGGCCGAACAGCACCTGCTCCAGCGGGCCGACCGTGCCCACCTCCACGCGGTGACCGCGCGGCAGCTGGCTGTGGTGCGCCTCGGCGCCCCAGTGGAAGCCGCCGCCGGGAGCCTCGGTGGCCCGGGCCAGCGTGGAGCCGAGCATGACGGCATCCGCACCCACGGAGAACGCCTTGGCGATGTCGCCGCTGGTGCCGAGGCCGCCGTCGGCGATCACGTGCACGTAGCGGCCGCCCGACTCGTCCATGTAGTCGCGGCGTGCGCCGGCGACATCCGCCACCGCCGTCGCCATGGGCGCGTGGATGCCGAGGGTGGTGCGCGTGGTGGACGCCGCGCCGCCGCCGAAGCCGACCAGCACGCCGGCCGCTCCCGTGCGCATGAGGTGCAGGGCCGGGGTGTAGCCCGCGGCGCCGCCGACGATCACGGGAACGTCGAGCTCGTAGATGAACTTCTTGAGGTTGAGCGGCTCCTGCGTCTTGGAGACGTGCTCGGCGCTGACCGTCGTGCCGCGGATCACGAACAGGTCGACGCCGGCCGCGACGACCGTCTCGTACAGCTCCTGGGTGCGCTGCGGCGAGAGCGCGCCGGCCACGGTGACGCCGGATGCCCGGATCTCGGCCAGGCGGGCGGAGACCAGCTCCGGCTTGATCGGCTCGGAGTAGATCGCCTGCATGCGGGCGGTCGCCTGGTCGGCGGGGAGCGCGCGGATCTCGGCGAGCAGCGGCTCCGGGTCGTCGTACCGCGTCCAGAGCCCCTCGAGGTCGAGCACGCCCAGGCCGCCGAGCTTGCCCATGAGGATGGCGGTGGCCGGGCTCACCACGGAATCCATGGGTGCGGCGAGGATCGGCACCTCGAACTGGTAGGCGTCGATGGACCAGCTGACCGAGACATCCTGCGGGTCGCGCGTGCGACGGTTGGGAACGATCGCGATGTCGTCGAAGGCGAACACGCGGCGAGCGCGCTTGGCGCGGCCGATCTCTACATCACTCACGGGTCAAGCCTACCGGCGCCGCCGGCGCGGTCCGCCGCGCTCGCCTCCTGTTCACAACTCCTGCAGATCGCGCCACCGGTGAAATGCACCACCGGGATTCCGGGGCTGCCGAACGACCGAGACCGGAATTGCAGGAGTTGTGCACGGGGGCGAGGGGGTCAGCGGGAGTAGTTCGGGGCCTCCACCGTCATCTGGATGTCGTGGGGGTGCGACTCCTTGAGGCCCGCCGGGGTGATGCGCACGAACTTGCCGAGCTGCTTGAGCTCGGGGATGGATCGGGCTCCCACGTAGAACATGGACTGGCGCAGGCCGCCGACGAGCTGGTACACCGTCGTGGCGAGGTTGCCGCGGTAGGGCACCCGCCCCTCGATGCCCTCGGGGATGAGCTGGGCATCCGACGGCACGTCCGCCTGGAAGTAGCGGTCGCGCGAGTACGACGTCTTCTTGCCGCGGTCGCTGAGGGCGCCGAGCGAGCCCATGCCGCGGTAGTTCTTGAACTGCTTGCCGTTGCTGTAGACGAGGTCACCGGGGCTCTCGTCGGTGCCGGCGAGCAGGGATCCGAGCATCACGGTGTCGGCGCCGGCGACGAGCGCCTTCGCGATGTCGCCCGAGTACTGCAGCCCGCCGTCGGCGATCACCGGCACGCCGGTCTCGCGCGCGGCGAGCGAGGCCTCGTAGACCGCGGTCACCTGGGGCACGCCTACACCGGCGACGACGCGGGTGGTGCAGATCGAGCCGGGGCCGACGCCCACCTTGATGGCGTCCGCGCCGGCATCCACGAGCGCCTGGGCGCCGGATCGGGTGGCCACGTTGCCGCCGATGATGTCGATGGCGGCGAACGCCGGGTCGGCCTTGAGGCGGCGGATGATGTCGAGCACGCCCTTCGAGTCGCCGTTGGCGGTGTCGACCACGATGAGGTCCACGCCGGCATCCAGCAGCGTGCCCGCGCGCTCCCAGGCGTCGCCGAAGAAGCCGATCGCGGCGCCGACGCGGAGGCGGCCCGCGTCGTCCTTGGTGGCGTTCGGGTACTTCTCGGTCTTCTCGAAGTCCTTCACGGTGATGAGCCCGCGCAGGCGCCCGGCTGCGTCGACCAGCGGCAGCTTCTCGATCTTGTGCTGCGCGAAGATGGCGACCGCGTCATCCGGGTCGATGCCCTCGCGGGCGGTGATGAGCGGCGACTTGGTCATGACGTCGCGCACGAGCGTCGTGGACTTCTCGAACGGCGAGACGAAGCGCATGTCGCGGTTGGTGATGATGCCGACCAGCGTGCCGTCGCCCTCGACGACCGGCAGACCGGAGACGCGGAACTGCCCGCAGAGCGCGTCGACCTCGGCGACCGTGGCATCCGGGGTGGTGGTCACCGGGTTGGTAATCATGCCGGACTCGCTGCGCTTCACCTTGTCCACGTGCATCGCCTGGTCCTCGATGGAGAGGTTGCGATGCAGCACGCCGAGGCCGCCCTGGCGCGCCATCGCGACGGCCATGCGCGACTCGGTCACGGTGTCCATCGCGCTCGAGACGAGCGGTGCAGCGAGGCTGATGCGGCGCGTGAGCCGCGACGACGTGTCCGCTTCGCTCGGGATCACGTCGGTGTGGCCCGGGAGGAGCATCACGTCGTCGTAGGTGAGTCCGATGAAACCGAAGGGATCCGGCTGGTCCATGAGTCCTCTTTTTCGTGCAGCGCAGTGGGTGGCACCGGACTACGACCTCGGACTCCGGTACTCGATATTAACCGATATCGCCCGCGGCTATTCCGATGGAGGGGCGGATTGGGTCACCCCTCGGCGGACCCCACCAGCGCGAAGCGGTTCTGCCCGTCGTAGCGGTAGACGCCGTAGTGGGCCGGATGCGGGTCGCCGGACGCGTCGAACGCGATGTCGCCGGTCTGCCCGTCGTAGTCGATGTCGCCGCTGTCCCTGTAGGCGTCGACGCACTCCTTGAAGGTGGTGCACTTGATGCCGGTGGAGCTCACCGAGCGCAGGTTGGCGGCGATGGCCGTGCCCGAGTCATCCTTGCCGGTGACGGCCGCGAGGGCGGCGAGGATGGTGGCGTCGTAGGACTCGGCCGCGAACAGGAAGTCGGTCACGGCGGGGTTGGTCGCGGTGATCTCGGCCTTGAACGCGGCCGTCGGCGTGACACCCTCGAGCACGCCGTTCACGTTGGTGAGCGTGCCGACCGGCAGCGCCTGCGAGTAGTCGGCCATGTTCTCGCTGGTGAGCCAGAGCTTCGCGCCGCCGAGGCCGGCCGCGTTCAGGCCCGTGATGACCGACTTGTTCTGCGCCATCGCGCTGAACGGGCTCACGAACACCACGTCGTCCGGGGCGGAGGCCTTCACCGCGGCGATGATGGCCGAGAAGTCGGTGGTGTCCGTCTGGAACGGCTGCGTGCTGACGAGCTTGCCGCCGCTCGCCGCCAGGCCCGCGGTAAGGGTCGAGAGGATCGCCTGGCCGGTCTGGTCGTCGAGGTAGACGAGCGCGATCTTCGCCTTGCCGTTGCCGATCGCCTTCGCGAGCACGGTGCCCTGCGCCGCGGCGGAGGGCACGGTGCGGAAGAACCAGCCGCCCTTGCCGAGCCCGGTGAGCCGCACGGAGGTCGCGGCCGGGCTGATCATGGGCAGCTTCGCGGCCGTGGTCTTCGGCAGCACGCGCTCCGCGAGCACCGACGACGACGGGCCGATGATCACGTCGGCCTTCTTGGTCACCAGGTCGTTGACCGCGGCCTCCATCGCGCCGGTGGAGACGTCGCCGGAATCCTCGTGGATGACGACCACCGGCTTGCCGAGCACGCCGCCGGCCGCGTTGATGGCCTTGGCCGCGGCATCCACCCCGCTGGCCTGGGCCGGGCCGAGGTAGGAGGCGCTGCCGGTCGCCGGGAAGACGGCGCCGATGGTGAGCACGCCGTCGCCGAGCGGGGTGGCGTGCGCGGACGGCTTTGTGACGCGCGGGGCGGGGTCGGCGGTGCAGGCGCTGAGGGCGAGGCCGACGAGCGCGAGGGCCGCACCCGCGACGACGAGTCGGGATCGCGACATGCCGGTCCTTACTTTCGGGGTGCTTCGAACCTACCCGGCGGGCAGCGCGTCGGGCGTCACGACTCGGCGCGACGCGCGCGATGCGCGCAGCACATCGATCGTGAGCACGGCGAGCGCCACCCAGACCAGCCCGAACCCGATCCAGCGCGCCGGCGGCATCGGCTCGTGCAGGAACAGCACGCCGATGAGCAGCTGCAGCACCGGCGCGATGTACTGCACGAGCCCCATCGTCACGAGAGGCAGCCGGCGGGATGCCGCGGCGAAGAACAGCAGCGGCACGGCGGTCGTCACCCCGACCCCCACCAACAGTGCGGTGTGGCCCGCGCCCTGGCCGAACGTGACGCCGGTGGTCATCCCCACGACCACGAGTTGCACCACCGCCACCGGCAGCAGCCACGCGGTCTCGAGCGTGAGGCCGCTAAGCGCGTCCACGCTCGGCCCGACGCGCTTCTTGATGAGCCCGTAGAGCCCGAACGAGAAGGCGAGCGTGAGCGCGATCCACGGGAACTCGCCGTAGTTGAGGGCGACCACGAGCACGGCGACGGCGCTGATGCCGACGGCGGCCCACTGCATCCAGCGCAGCCGCTCGTGCAGCACGACGACGCCGAGCAGCACGGTGACGATCGGGTTGATGAAGTAGCCGAGCGAGGTCTCGACCACGTGGCCGGTCGTCGCGCCGAAGACGTAGACCTGCCAGTTGACGTAGATGAACACGGCGGCGAGCGCCATCGCGAGCAGCAGCCGGCGGGTGCGCACGATCGCGAGGAACGCGGGCCAGGATCGGGTCACCGTGAGCAGGACCGCGCAGAACACGAGCGAGAACACGATGCGCCAGGCCACGATCTCGAACGCGTTGGCCGGCTCCAGGATGATGAAGTACAGCGGCAGGAATCCCCACAGCCCGTACGCCGCGAAGGCGAACACCACGCCGGTGCGGGAAGAGCGGCGCGGTTCGGTCACCTGTGAAGGCTAGTAGAACGACGAAGGGCCCGCCGGCGAACCGGCGAGCCCTTCGGGTGGTGCGTTGTGACTAGTGGGTGACGACCGCGAGCACGTCGCGGGCCGACAGCACGAGGTAGTCCTCGCCCGAGTACTTGACCTCGGTTCCGCCGTACTTCGAGTACAGCACCTTGTCGCCGACGGCGATGTCGAGGGGAACGCGGTTGCCGTGGTCGTCGATGCGACCGGGGCCGACGGCGATGACCTCGCCCTCCTGCGGCTTCTCCTTGGCCGTGTCAGGGATGACCAGGCCGGAGGCCGTGGTCTGCTCTGCCTCGACCTGCTTGATGACGATGCGATCTTCGAGCGGCTTGATGGAGACCGACACGGTTGACCTCTTCTTTCTAGAAAAACAGTGGGTTAGCACCCTCAGTGTGAGAGTGCCAGATCCACTGTACGGCGTGCGCTGGCACTCGTGCAAGGTGAGTGCCAACGGTTACACGACTACCGTTGAGCAATGGACACCACGGAGCTGCTCGAGCTGCTCTCCCCCGAGGGACTGCGGCTGCTCGACTCGCTGCCCGCGTGGCGGTCGACGGATGACGTGGTGGCGACGGTCTCCGCGCTGCGGGCGGCGGGGCATCCGCCCGGCCTGGTCGCGGCCGTGCTGAGCCAGTCCAAGCTGCGCACGAAGGCGGAGGCGAAGTTCGGGCCGTTCGCGTCCCGCATGCTCTTCACGCAGGCGGGCCTCGAGCAGGCGACGAGGCTGCGGGTGGCCGCGCTGCACGCCGGTCGGTTCCAGGCGGCCGGGCTGACCCTCATCGCCGACCTCGGCAGCGGGATCGGCGGCGACGCGATGGCCATGGCCGCCCTCGACCTCGCGGTCACCGCCTACGAGGTCGACGAGGTGACCGCCGCGATCGCCAGCTACAACCTGGCGCCCTGGCCGCAGGCCGGCGTGGAGCTGGCGGATGCCGCCGACGTGGACCTCAGCGTCTTCGAGGGCGTCTACCTCGACCCGGCACGGCGCACCGCGGGCCACGGCAACACCTCGCGGATCACCGACCCGACCGAGTACTCGCCGTCGCTCGACTTCGCCTTCGACGTGGCGAGCCGCCTGCCCACCGGCATCAAGCTCGGGCCCGGCTTCGACCGCGACCTCATCCCGGCCGAGGCCGAGGCGCAGTGGGTCTCCGTCGATCGGGACGTGGTGGAGCTCGGGCTGTGGTTCGGGCTGCTGGCGCGCCCCGGCATCCGTCGCTCGGCGCTGGTGATCGGGGACCACGGCACCGCCGAGCTGAGCTCGGCCGCGGACAGCGAGGATGCCGAGGTCGGCGAGCTCGGCGAGTACCTGCTCGAGCCCGACGGCGCCGTCATCCGCGCCCGCCTCATCGGCGACCTGGCGCGCTCGATCGACGCGCGCATGCTCAGCGCGGGCATCGCGTACCTCACCGCCGACGCGCCCGTCTCGACGCCGTTCGCCACGACGTTCCGCATCACCGACCGCCTGCCGTGGGACCAGCGCGCCCTCAAGAAGGAGCTCGCCGCGCGCCGCATCGGCACCCTCGAGATCAAGAAGCGGGGGGCGGATGTCGACCCGGCAACCCTGCGCCGCGCCCTGTCCCTGAAGGGCCCCAACGCGGCCACGCTGTTCGTCACTCGCGTGGCGGGCAGGCACACCGCCCTGCTGGCGGAGCGGGTCTAGCTGTTGTAGTACGAGCCGTACGAGCCGCCGACGATCGCCGCGATGATGGCGATGCCGACGAAGAGGAACCAGAGGATTCCGATCCCGATCCCCACGTAGCCGATGATCAGCCCCGCGATCGCGAGCCCGCGGCCGCCCTCGCCCGTGCGCTTGATCTGGCTGAGCGCGATGTGGCTGCAGATCACCGCGCCGACCGAGACGAAGAACGCGAGGATGAAGCCCACGATCGCGAGCGTGTTCGTGCGCGGCCCGACGGGGCCGGGCGCGTAGGCGGGCGCGGGGGGCGGGGGCGTGTAGCTCATGCGCACAAGGCTGGCAGCGCGGGGCGAGCGGTGTCAAACGCATCCACCGATCGGTTGACCGAGGAGTAGCCGACGGGTCCTGTCGCCGCACGCCCCCGGGGATCAGGATGGGGTCATGACAGACGACAAGCACGTGATCGTGCGCGACCTGCGCAAGAGTTACGGATCGTTCACCGCCGTTGACGGGGTCACCTTCGACATCGCGCGCGGCGAGACCTTCGCCCTCCTCGGGCCGAACGGCGCCGGCAAGAGCACCACCATCGAGATCCTCGAGGGCTACCGCGACCGCACCGGCGGCGATGTGAGCGTGCTCGGGGTCGACCCGCAGCACGGCGGCCTCGGCTGGAAGGCGCGGCTCGGCATCGTGCTGCAGTCCGGCGGCGAGAGCGGCAACGTCACCGTGCGCGAGCAGCTCGCCCACTTCGCCAGGTTCTACCCGAATCCCCGCGACGTCGACGAGACGATCGCCGCGGTCGGCCTCACCGACAAGGCGAAGACGCGCATCAAGGCGCTCTCGGGCGGCCAGCGCCGGCGGGTGGATGTCGCCCTCGGCGTCATCGGACGCCCCGAGCTGCTCTTCCTCGACGAGCCCACCACGGGCTTCGACCCGGAGGCGCGGCGCGAGTTCTGGGAGCTGATCCGCTCGCTCAAGCGGGAGGGCACCACCATCCTGCTCACCACCCACTACCTGGACGAGGCCGCCCAGCTCGGCGACCGCGCGGGCGTGATCGCGGGCGGCAAGCTCATCGCGCTCGGACCGATCGACGAGCTCGGGGGTGCGGACGCGCGCGTTCCGGTGGTGCGCTGGCGGGACGCCGGTGGGGTGCACGAGGAGAGGACGCTGGAGCCGGCATCCGTGGTCGCCCGGCTGTTCGCGGCGACCGGCCGCGAACCGGAGGGGCTCGAGGTCATCCGGCCCGGGCTCGAGGACATCTACCTGGGGCTGGTGGCCGAGTACGAGGCCACCGCTCTGGTCTCGACAGGCTCGACCCGCCCAACTAAGGAGCTCGCATGAACACCATCGCACTCGGTTTCGACCGCGCCCGGTACGAGACCAGGATCTACTTCCGCCAGGGCGACACCATCTTCTTCACGTTCCTCTTCCCGATCGTGATGCTCTCCATCTTCTCGGTGGCGTTCAGCGCGACGAACTTCGGCAAGCTGCCGGACGGCACGACCCTAAGCGCCGCGGCCTTCTACCTGCCGGGCATGATCGCGGCGGGCATCCTGCTCAGCGGTGTGCAGAACCTGGGCATCGACATCGCGGTGGAGCGCGGGGACGGCACCCTCAAGCGCCTCGCGGGCACCCCGCTGCCGATGGTGTCGTATTTCTTCGGCAAGATCGGGCAGGTGCTGGCGACCTCCATCCTGCAGATCGCCCTGCTGCTGCTCGTGGCGCACTTCGCGTTCGGCGTCGCGCTGCCGACGGATGCCGCCAAGTGGGGCACCTTCGTCTGGGTCTACCTGCTCGGCATCACCACCTCGGCCACGCTCGGCATCGCCATCTCGCGGCTGCCGCGCTCGGGCAAGAGCGCCTCGGCCGTGATCGTGCCGTTCACGCTGGTGCTGCAGTTCATCAGCGGGGTATACCTGCAGTTCTCGCTACTGCCGAACTGGCTGCAGAACGTGGCATCGGTGTTCCCGCTGCGCTGGCTGGCCGGGGGCATGCGCTCGGTCTTCCTGCCGGACAGCTTCGAGACGCTCGAGCCCGGGCACACCTGGAACCTCGGCTGGACCGCGCTGGTGCTGGCGATCTGGCTGGTCGTGGGGCTGGTGGCGGCGCGGGTGACGTTCCGCTGGATCCGCAAGGACTCCTGAAGGCTCGTGGGAGGCTAGGCGCATGACTGACGAACGGTGGTGGCACGTCTTCGTGGCGGCCACCATCGTCGTGCTCGCGGTGATCAACGCCTTCAGCTACTCGCCGAGCCAGGGCCAGCGGATCGCGGCGTGGGTGATCCTCGGAGTGATCGGGCTGGCGTACATCCTGGTCGGCCGGCGCTCGCTGCAGGATGGCGGGCCGTGGGTGGTCTTCTCGCTCGTGATCATCCTCGGATCGGGCGCCCTCGTGGCCTGCTCCCCCACGCTGGCGATCGTGCAGGCGATCTCGTTCCCGCTGCTCTGGTCGATCATCGAGGACACGCGGATCGCCGTCGTCGCCAACGTGCTGCTCGCGCTGTCGGTGAGCGCCGGCTTCCTCGTCTCGCTCGGGCTGAGCCCGGAGAACATCGTGAACACCGCGGTGATCGAGGGCATCTCGCTGGTCGGCAGCCTCGCACTCGGCATCTGGATCACGCGCATCTCCCACCTCAGCCACGAGCGCCGCGACCTCATCGACGAGCTCACCGCCACCCAGGCGCAGGTCGCGGCGCTGAGCCGCGAGACCGGCGCGGCCGAGGAGCGCGAGCGTCTGGCCCGCGAGATGCACGACACCATCGCGCAGAGCCTCACCGGGCTCGTGATGCTGAGCCAGCGCGCCCAGCGCGAGCTGGCCGCCGGAAACACGGATGTCCTGCCCGACCAGCTGGCCGTGATGGAGGAGACCGCGCGGGACGCGCTGCTCGAGACGCGGTCGCTGGTCGCGTCCGGGGCGTCCGTGGAGGTCGGCGGCGGGATAGTGGCGGCCGTGGAGCGGCTCGGCGAGCGGTTCGGGCGGGAGACCGGCATCCGTGTCTCCGTCGACGGCGACGACCTGCCGGAGCTGGATCGGGCCACCGAGGTGGTGCTGCTGCGCTGCGCCCAGGAGGCGCTGGCGAACGTGCGCAAGCACTCGGGGGCACGCGGGGCGTCCATCGCGCTGGCCGCGAAGGGCGAACTCGTGACGATGACGGTCAGCGACGACGGGGTCGGCTTCGCCCCCGACACCCCCTCGCCCGGTTACGGCCTCGCGGGCATGCGCGACCGGCTGGCGCTCGTGGAGGGCACGCTCACGGTGGCGAGCCGGCCCGGCGCGGGAACGACGCTGCTGATCGGGCTGCCCGCATGATCCGGGTGCTGGTGGCCGACGATCATCCCATCGTGCGCAGCGGCATCGTCGCCCTGCTCGAGGCGGCCGGGGATGTCGAGGTCGTCGGCCAGGCGGCGAACGGCGCCGAGGCGGTCGAGCTCGCCCTCTCGCTCACCCCGGACCTCGTGCTGATGGACCTCAGGATGCCGGTGCTCGACGGCGACGAGGCGACCGCGCGCATCCTCGCTGCGGCGCCGACCGTGCGGGTGATCGTGCTGACGACCTACGAGACCGACGAGTCGATCCTCAAGGCGATCGAGGCGGGCGCTAGCGGGTACCTGCTCAAGGCGGCGCCGCAGGAGGAGATCCTGGCCGGCATCCGCTCGGTGGCGCGCGGGGAGGTGGCGCTGGCGCCGTCGATCGCGGCGCTGCTGGTGCGGCGGGTGGCGGCTCCCACGCCGGTGAAGCTCAGCGAGCGCGAGACGCAGGTGCTCGCGCTGGTGGCGCAGGGGCAGAGCAACCCGGCGATCGCGAAGACACTCTTCCTCAGCGAGGCGACGGTGAAGACGCACCTCATCCACGTGTTCGAGAAGCTCGGTGTGAACGACCGCACGCGCGCGGTCACGCTCGCGATGGAGCTGGGGCTGCTGCCGCGCTAGGCGGCGCGGGCGAGGGCGCTCGGCGCCAGCGGGCGCAGGGTCGACTCGAGCCACTCGAGGTCGGCGTGCGAGATGTCCTCCCGCGCGTCGAGGAAGGCGAGCGCGTTGTCGAGCCGGCTGAGCACCGAGCGCAGGCGGG
>JAODAU010000288.1 GCA_025463615.1 Microbacteriaceae bacterium
TGAGCGCGGTCGCGAGCAGCATCGAGAGCACCACGGTGAGCGGAACGTTGATGATGAGGAAGATGCCCACGTTGCCGAACGACCGGATGACGGCCGGGTCGGTGAGTGCGGTCACGTAGTTGTCGAATCCCACCCACGGCCTCGACACCTTGGCGCCCGGCGCCGCGAAGTAGAAGGCGTGGAACGAGATCCACACCGAGTACAGCACCGGGAACGCGAAGATCGCGAGCACGAAGATGAGGTACGGAGCGCTGAACAGCAGCCCGAGCGGGTTGCGCCCGAGGGGGCGGAACCCGCGTTTCGGCCGATCGACTGTCGTGGTCATGGATGCCTCCTACGGCTGCGTCTCGATGTGGTCGAGCCGCGCGGCGGCCCCCGCGAGCGACCCCTTCAGGTCGCCGCCCTGGAAGATCACCGACTGCGACCACGCGTCGCGGAAGAACTGGAGCTCCTCGATCGCGTTCGGCCCCGGCGGGTCCTCCACGGTGCGCGAGGCCTGGTCGCCGAAGGCCTTGTACGACGGGTTCTTGGCGAAGTAGTCGGCGTAGGTGGTGGCCAGGTTCGTGCGGATCGGCATCTGGCCGGTCATCGACAGCAGCTTGCTGTCCTGGGCCGGGCTGGTCGAGTACTTCAGGAAATCCCATGCCGTGCCCTGGTTCTTGCAGGCGGTGTAGAGCCCGACGTTCTTCGCATCGCTGAAGGTCCAGGTCTTGTCGGCGGTGGTTCCGTTCTTGGTCGGCACCGGCACCGATCCCCAGTCGACCTTGCCCTTGTAGACCGCGACGGCCCAGGGGCCGACGATCGCCATCGCGGCCTGGCCGTCGGCGAACGCGTCCCCGGCGTAGGCCTCCTGGCCGGCCAGTTTGTCTTTGTACATGGTCGACCAGAACTGGGCGACATCCAGCCCGGCCTGGTTGTCGAAGGTGGCCTTGTGGTTCTTGATCAGCAGCTGGCCGCCGCTCTCGGCGGCGTAGAGCGGGTAGAAGTCGAAGTTGCTCTGGAAGTACTCGCTGGTCGGGGCCGGCAGGATGGCGTGCGGCGCGACGCCCGAGGCGACCAGCTTCTTCGACGTGGCGATGAAGTCGGCGTAGGTGGAGAGCTTCGGGTTGTCCGGGTCGAGCCCGGCCTTCGCGAACAGCTTCTTGTTGTAGAAGATCACGACCGGGTTCGACTTCCACGGCATCTGGTAGTAGTCGCCCTTGGCGTCCTGGTACTGCTTGGCGAGCGATCCGGAGCGGTCCTCGATGTATTTCGCGCCGCCCGGGAACTTCGAGAGGTCGACGAGCCCGCCCTGCTTCTGGAACTGGCCGACTGCGGCCGGGGCCGTGTTGTAGATCAGGCACGGCGCGTTGCCCGCGGTGATGGATGCCCCGATCACCTCTTCGCTGGTCTTGCCGGCCGGGATCTGCTGTCCGCTGACCTTCTCGTCGGGGTGCGCCTTGTTCCAGGCGGCGACGACCTGCTCGCCCCAGGTGACCTCCTGGGCGTTGTTCGAGTACCAGATCTGGATCGGGCCGTGCGCCGTCATCGCGCCGGGGCCGGGCGCGCTGCCCGATCCGCAGGCCGTGAGCACGAGTGTGCCGGCCGCGAGGACCGCCGCAACCGTCAGTGTCCGTCGCGCACCGCGCATCCGCTGCTCCTCTTCGAGTCGACCGGAAGTCCCGATGCTCGGAAACGTAGACGCGTTTGGCGGGATTAGTAAGGTGCTGGCGCCCGCCACACCGCGGCGGCGGTCAGCGGCACGAGCGGCGGTCGCTCGACGGTCGACTCGATGGCGCGCCGGTCGCCCGTCCTTGCCGAGTCGAGGATGCCGTGCATGACCTCCAACACGTGCAGCCCGAGCGCGCCGCTGGCGCGACCCTCGCCGGGAGCGGATCGGATGAAGTCGAGAAGGCCCACCCCGCGGCCGGCGTCGACGTAGCCGGCGTTCACCTGCAGCACCTCCGGCTCGCCGCCCTCCTCGCGCCACAGCCGGGTGACGCCGTCGAACGTGTTCGGATCGGGCAGCGCGAGGCTGCCGCGCTCGCCGTGGACCTCGAGCGGCGCCGCCGCGCTGTGGGTCGCGTCGAAGCTCATCGTGATGGTCGACACGGCGCCGGACGCGTGCACCAGCACCCCGCTGACGTGGGTGTCGACCTCGACGGGTATGCGCTCGCCGGCGCGGGGTCCGCTGCCGATCACCCGTTCGTCGTGCGCCCGCGACCCGGCACCCGACACCGAGACGACGGGCCCGAGCAGGTGCACCAGCGAGGTCAGGTAGTACGGTCCCATGTCGAACAGCGGGCCGCCGCCGGGCAGGTAGTAGAAGTCGGGGTTCGGATGCCAGCGCTCGTGCCCGGGGGAGAGCCAGGTCGCGCTCGCCGAGGTCGGGCGCCCGATGAGGCGGGCGTCGACGGCCGCGCGGGCGGTCTGGATGCCGGTGCCCAGCACGGTGTCGGGGGCCGAGCCGACCCGTCGCCCGGCTGCCGCCGCGGCGGAGAGGATGGCGCGACCGTCGTCCAGCGTGGCCGCGATCGGCTTCTCGCCGTAGACGTCCTTGTCGTGCGCGATCGCCGCGAGCGCGACCTCGGCGTGCGCGGCCGGGATCGTCAGGTTGAGCACCGTGCCGACGCGCGGGTCGGCGAGCAGCTCGTCCGGGGTCATGGCGGCGGCGCCGATCCCGGCGGCGGCCGACCGGGCACGCGCGGGGTCGAGGTCGGCGACCGAGACGACCCGGGCATCCTCGACCTCGGCGAGCGTGGCGAGGTAAGCGGCGGAGATGTTGCCGACGCCGATGATGCCTATGCCGTGCGGGTCGCCCACAGCAGCCCCCTGTCGATGATGGTGCGGACGTTCGGGTCGCGCAGCACGTCGAGGCTGTGCCCCGGCGTCGCGACGAAGACGCGGCCGGCGCCCCACTCCCGCGTCCAGACAGCGGGCGACACGACCGGCCGGTGCCACGGATGGTACGGCTGCACGGGGTGCGTGGTGGTGGCGAGAACGTTGATGAGGCTGTCGTGCAGCACCCAGTACTGCTCGGTCTCGAGCGTGAAGTCGTCGATGCCCGCCAGGATCTCGTGTTCCCTGCCGAGCTCGGTGAGCTCGACCGTGTAGGGCAGGTAGTTGTCCGTCTCGTCGCCGACGACGAGTTCGGATCGCTTCGAGGGGTGCGTGGCGAACTGGCCGCCCACCAGTTGCAAATAGTCGGAGCTGGCGCGGAACGAGTCCGCGATTCCGCCGTGCCAGCCGGCCAGCCCGGTGCCCGCGGCGACCGCCGCGCGGAGGCCCTTCACCGCATCCTCGGACGCCTCGGACATGGTGACCGACTGCAGCACGAGGTCCGTTGCCGCCATCGTCGCGGCGTCGGCGTAGACCTCGGGCGAGTCCTCGACGCGCACCTCGTACCCGTTGGCCTCGAGGAACGGGATGAATAGCTCGGTGGCCTCGACGGGATGGTGCCCGTCCCAGCCGCCGCGGACGACGAGCGCGCGCGGGCTCTCACGGGGTGTTGCCGGGGCCATCATCCTGCTTTCGGAACGTCCTCCTTCAGGAGGTGCTTGCGCACCATGCTCTCACCGGCGGCCGCGATCGCGTCCTCGGCGGGCCGCGGCTCCCAGCCGAGCACCCGGCGCGCCTTCTCGTTCGAGGTCTTCTTGGAGTAGCCGAGGTCGGGCGCGATCGGCCGGTACTGCGGCGAGAACAGCGCGCCGATGCGAATCACGAGATTCGGGATGTTCCGCGTGGGAACCCGGTGCGCCGCGGCGCCCAGGTGCTCGCGCAGGATCGCCCCGATGCGGCTCATGGCGAGCGCCGGGCCGTTCGAGATGAGGAAGCGCTGGCCCGCGGCATCCGGCTTCTGCATCGCCAGAATGTGCGCGGCCGCCACGTCGCGCACGTCGACCACGGGGATGTAGAGGTCGGGGAACGCGGGCATCCCGCCGTTCAGCATGGTCTGGATGATGTGGTTCGACCCCGAGATGTCCGCGCCCATCACCGGCCCCATCACCGCGACGGGCAGCAGCGTGGTGAGCTCCATCGGGCCGCCCTCGGCGGCGACGAAGTCCCACGCCGCGCGCTCGGCGAGCGTCTTGCTCTTGCCGTAGGCGTCGACCCCGGGCCCGTCGAGAATGGTCCAGTCCTCCTCGGTGAAGACGTGGCCGTCGTGCGGATGCCCCCAGCTCACCGCATGGAACGCCGAGGTCAGCACCACTCGCCGCACCCCTGCATCGCGCGCGGCCCGCAGCACCCGGAGTGCACCCTCCCGCGCCGGCACGATCAGGTCGTCCTCGTTCTCCACGTGTCCGGGCTGCACCGGGGATGCCACATGCAGCACCAGGTCGACGCCGGCGAGCGCCTCGGCCCACCCGACATCCGTCGTGAGGTCGGCCGGCACGAACTCCAGGCTGTCGCCGTTCACCATCCCGGCGGCTTCGAGCACCGCCCGTGCCGATTCCTCGCGCGCGAGCGAGCGCACCGTCGTGCGCACGCGGTAGCCCTGCTCGAGCAGCCGCAGGATGCAGTGGCCAGCGATGAAACCCGATCCGCCGGTCACGAGCACGAGTTCGCGAGTGGTCGCCATGGTGTTCTCCTTCTTGTCTGCAGTCATGTTCCGCCCCCGCGACGGTCGCCCACCAGAGCCCCCGCGCTACTGGTAGTGACAGGACCACCCACCACGTGGCGCACGCGGCATACGGTGGACCCATGAGCGACGAGCCGAACCAACTGGGCGAGTACCTGCGTGCCCGGCGCGAGCTGGTCACTCCGGAGCGCGCCGGGATCACGGTCGTCGGCAACCGGCGCGTGCCGGGCCTGCGGCGGGAGGAGGTGGCGATGCTCGCCGGCATCAGCGCCGAGTACTACCTCCGGCTGGAGCAGGGGCGCGACCGCAACCCGTCGCTGCAGGTGCTGCACTCGATCGCGCGGGTGCTGCAGCTCGACGACGAGGGCTACCTGCTCACGCTGGTGGCGCCGAAGCCCCAGCGCGCCCGCCGACGCTACCGGCGCGAGACCGTGCCACCGAGCACGGCGCGGCTCGTGGCGAATATGCCGTTCCCGGCATTCATCGAGGGACGGTACCTCGACGTGCTCGCCGCCAACCCGCTCGCGACGGCGATGTCGCCGCGGCTGGCGGTGGGTGGCAACCGCCTGCGCGACCTCTTCCTCGACCCGGCCGAGCAGGCGCTGTTCTCCGACTGGGAGCGCGCGGCCGCGATGATGGTCGCCGGTTTCCGCCAGTCGCTCGGCGGCGACACGGATGACCCGCGGGTGGTCGAGCTCGTGGGCGAGCTGTCCCTCGCCAGCCCGCAGTTCCGCCGCATCTGGGCCCGCCACGACGTGGCCGACCGCCGCGGCGCGAGCCTCATCTACGATCATCCGCAGGTCGGGGCGCTCAGCGTGGACCGCGAGAAGCTCGCGATCGGCGGTACCGACGGCATGATGCTGGTGATCTTCCACCCGGAGCCGGGATCGGAGAGCGCCGAGAAGCTCGCGCTGCTGGCGTCGGTCGCGGCCGAACCGCGGTCGCGTTCCCCGATAATCGAGGGATGACCGTAGCACCCGTCCCCGCCACCGGCAACCGAGTTGCCCGGCGCCCAGTAGTTCGACGGCACAGCGTCGTAGACTCTCGCCTCGTGAGTGACAGCGATGCTTGAGCGCCCGGATCCCCGCCTCGAGGGCGCGCACCACGACCTCACGCGCAAGTTCATCGGATCCCTCGTGATCGCGATCGTCGGCGCCATCGTCGCGCTCGGCCTGCTCGCGCTGCGCTACGGAGCCACGGATGCCGGGGTGCAGACGGGACTGCTGGTCGGCATCATCCTGTGCCTCGTCATCGCCGTGATCGCCGGCGTCTTCGCCGCGCGCTTCGCCCGGCGGATCGGCCGGCTCGGCAAGAGCTAGCCCGGGCACGCGCCGCGCTCGCGGCAGCGTTTTGTCCAGATAGTGCATCGAACACCTCATTCTGGTGCGCCCCTCCGCTCCCTAGCGTCGTAGGCGATCACATTCATCCGGGCGCGGTCAGGCGTGCCCACGTGCGTCTCGACGAGGAGAGAACATGAAGCACAAGAGAAGCCTGGCGATCGTGGCGGCGGTGGCCGCGGTGCTGACGGTCGCCGGATGCAGCGGCACCGGCACGTCCACGCAGTCGGGAGATTCCGGCAAGGCGAACCTCACGTTCTGGTCCTGGGTGCCGGGCATCGACAAGGCCGTCGACCTCTGGAACAAAGAGAACCCGAACATCCACGTGAAGCTGGATGTCACGCCCTCGGGCAGCGCTGGCACGTACGCCAAGATGTACTCCGCACTCAAGGCGGGCAAGGGCGCTCCCGACGTGGCGCAGATCGAGTACCAGGAGCTGCCCGGCTTCATCCTCGAGAACGGGCTCGTCGACCTCGGGCCGCTCGGGATGACGGCCGCCAAAGACAAGTTCGTCGACTGGCAGCTCTCGCAGTCCACCTTCAACAACAAGATCTACGCCGTGCCGATGGCCTCCGGCCCCATGGGGCTCTACTACCGGGCCGACGTGTTCGACAAGCTCGGCATCCCCGCCCCGAAGACCTGGGACGACTACGCGGCGGCGGCGAAGAAGATCCACGACGCCGACCCCACGCAGTTCATCAACACCTTCCCGCCCGGCAACTCGGCGTGGTTCACGGCCCTCGCCTGGCAGGCCGGGGCCAAGTGGTTCGGCCTCAAGGGCGACACCTGGTCGGTGAACATCGACTCGCCGCAGACCCTCAAGGTGGCCGCGTACTGGGACAAGCTCCGCACCGACGGCCTCATCGCCACCGAACCGGACTTCGCCAACGGCTGGTACAGCGACCTGCAGAAGGGCAACATCGTGGCCTGGCCGTCGGCGCAGTGGGGCGGCGCCATCCTCTCGGGCAACGCGCCGGACACCGCGGGCAAGTGGAAGGTCGCCCCGCTGCCGCAGTGGAGCGCGAGCGGCACACCCGCGTCGGCCAACTGGGGCGGGTCATCCGTCGCCGTGCTGAAGGGCACCTCGAACGCGAAGGCCGCCGAGAAGTTCGCGCTCTGGCTCGACACCGACCCGAAGAGCATCGACCTGCTGATCGCGGGCGGCTACGGCTGGCCGGCCACGAAGGCGGCGCTGAAGGGTTCCGACCTCGACAAGCCGGACCCGTTCCTCGGCGGCCAGAACGCGAACAAAGACGTCTTCGAGGCGTCGGATGCCGCGATCGACAACGACTGGGCGTGGATCCCCACCACCTCCGCCACCTACGCCCACCTGAACGACGGGTTCGCCGCCGCGATCGCGGGCCACGGCACCTTCGTCGACGCGGTCAAGGCAACCCAGAAGGCGACGATCCAGGACCTCAAGGCCAAGGGCCTGAAGGTCGCAGCGGGCTGATCGTGGCCTCCAGCCGCGCCCGGACCCGCCTCGCGGTCCTCGGCTTCCTCGGACCGTTCCTGGTGCTGTTCGCCTTCACCATCGTCGCGCCCATCTGCTACGCGCTGTACCAGAGCTTCACGGGCACGCAGCGATCGGGCCCGTACGGCGGGGGCGACTCGGCCACGGTGTTCGTGGGCCTGGCGAACTACGGGGCGGCGCTCGGAGACCCGGCGTTCGTGTCGAGCCTCGGGCGCGTGCTGCTGTTCGCGCTGGTGCAGGTGCCGGTGATGATCGTGCTGGCCACCACGCTGGCGCTCATGCTCGACGCGGCGTCGGCGCGGGGCATCCGGTTCTTCCGTTCGGTGTACTTCCTGCCGTACGGGGTGCCGGGTGTCATCGCGTCGCTGCTGTGGGGGTTCCTCTACACGCCGGGGCTCAGCCCGATCCTCGACCTCGGCAAGGTGCTCGGGCTGCACCTCGACTTCCTCGGGTCGGGCTCGATCCTGTGGTCGATCGCCAACATCGTGATCTGGCAGTACGCCGGCTACAACATGCTCGTGATCGTCGCCCAGCTCAAGTCGATCGACGCCGACCTGTTCGAGGCGGCGGCGCTGGATGGCGCGAACGCCTGGCAGGTCGTCACCCGCATCAAGATCCCGCTGGTGGCGCCGGCGATCGTGCTCACCACCGTGTTCACGATCATCGGCACGCTGCAGCTGTTCGCCGAGCCGCTCGTGCTGAAGCCGCTCACCAGCGCGATCACGTCCGATTACACGCCCAACCTCTCGGCCTACAACCAGGCCTTCACCTACAACAATTACAGCCTCGCGGCGGCCGAGTCGGTGATCCTCGCGCTGGTGGCGTGCGGGTTCTCGTTCGGGTTCCTCAAGCTGGTCGGGCGGAGGACAGCGCAGTGAGGAGTCGTGCGACACAGATCGTGCTGGTGGCCGCGCTCGCGGTGGCGGCGGTCTACTTCCTGTTCCCGGTGTACTGGCTCGTCATCGCGGCGACCAAGTCGACCGGCACGCTGTTCGGATCGTCGGGCTTCCTGCTCGTGGATCCGCAGCTGTTCACCAACATCCACAACGTGCTCACGTACGGCGGCGGAATCTACCTGCGCTGGGCCGGCAACAGCCTGCTCTACTCGGGGGTAGGGGCGCTGGTGGCCACGGTGCTGTCGATCGCGGCCGGGTACTGCCTGGCGAAGTTCGTGTTCCGCGGTCGCGACCTGTGGTTCAACATCATCCTCGCGGGCGTCATGATCCCGGGTACGGCGCTCGCGCTGCCGCTCTTCCTCATGATGAGCCAGGTGGGGCTGGTGAACACCTACTGGTCGGTGCTCATCCCCGCGCTGGTGAGCCCGTTCGGGGTCTACCTCGGCAGGATCTACGCGGCGGCCGCGGTGCCGGACAGCCTGCTCGAGGCGGCCAGGCTCGACGGCGCGGGGGAGTTCCGCATCTTCGCGACCCTGGTGCTGCGGCTGATGGCGCCGGCCGCCGTCACCGTGTTCCTGTTCCAGTTCATCGGCATCTGGAACAACTACTTCCTGCCGCTCGTGATGCTCTCCGACCAGTCGCTCTACCCGGTGACGCTCGGCCTGGTGACCTGGCAGAGCGTGGCGGACCGGCATCCGGAGCTCTACCAGCTCGCCATCGGCGGCGCCTTCATCTCGGTGATCCCGATCATGATCGCGATCGTGAGCCTGCAGCGCTTCTGGCGGGCCGGGCTCACCGAGGGCAGCGTCAAGGGCTGACCGCCCCATCCACACCACCAGAGAAAGAGACCACGATGCCGCGCGCCTCGACGCCCCACCTCCCCGACCGCCTGGCGATCACGCTCTGGGACTTCAGCTGGTACACCCGCACGATGCCGGGGGAGCCGTTCGACGACCTCGGCCGCGCGTTCGCCGAGGCGAGGGAGCGCGGCTACAACACGGTGCGCATCTGCGCGGCGCCGCTGCTGCTGTTCGGCGAGCACGACATCGACACCACGCGGCTGCGTTTCACCAACATGGGGTCGGATGCCGGGCAGCGCACCCGCTGGTACGACGCCGACGGCGGCGCCGTGCTCGACGGCCGCGCGCACCTTCTCGCCCTGTTCCAGGCGGCGCGCGAGCACGACATGTTCGTGATCGTGTCGTCGTGGGAGTACCAGCAGAGCCCCGCGTTCCTCGTCGACCCGTCCTGGCACGAGATGCTCACGGCCATCGAGCCGACCCGGCGCCACCGGGCGCTCGCCGCGGCCGAATCCGCGCTCATCGACTTCGTGCGCGAGGCCGGCCTCGACGACCGCATCGCCTATGTGGAGGTGCACAACGAGGTCGACCTCTCCCGGCTCGACGAGGTGCCGTCCGACGGGCTGGACACGTTCTGGGCGCAGAAGCCGTACCTCGAGGAGGCGCTCGCCCTGCTGCAGGAGGCGCAGCCGGGCGTGCTGTCGACGGTCTGCTTCGGCATCCCGAACCACCTCGACCTCGACTCGATCCCGGATCGCGCGCAGCTCGTGCACATGCACGTCTACGTCTACGGTGTGCTCGCGGCGCTGGAGCGCTGGGCGCAGGTGCGGGCGGCGCCGCCGGTGTTCCCATCGCCCGAGCTGCGCACGCTGCTGCGCGACGACGCCCCCGACTTCGACAGCTGGACCACCGGCATCGAGCCGTGGAGGCTGCACGCGACCGGCATCTCCATGAGCATGTTCTACGCCTACGACTGGGTCGACCCCGTGAAGTGGGACGCGTGGTTGTATCGCCACTTCGGCTCCCACGAGCTGGCGATGAAGGATGCCATCGACGATCGCCTGCGCGCGTTCGCCACCTGGGCCGCGCGCCGCGACCTCCCGGTGGTGATCGGCGAGGGTTGGGTCGGCTACACGCCGCTCGAGGCCGAGTTCGAGGACGGCCCGGTGGGCCAGTACCTCGCCGCGCACGCGGTCGAGCGCTGCCGCGAGCTCGGATACTGGGGCACGGTGGTCGGGTCGAACTCGGCCCCGCAGCATCCGGGCTGGGGCAACGTCGGGTTCCAGCGACGTACGAACGAGCGCTTCATCGGCTGACGCCGCTCAGCCCTTGGCCTGCCGGCGGTAGGCGGAGGGCGTGACGCCGTGGATGCGCTTGAACTGACGGGCGAAGTAGAACGAGTCGTCGTACCCGACGGCCTGAGACACGTCCTCGATCGACCGGGCCGTCGTGTCGAGCAGGTCGCGCGCGCTCGCCATGCGCAGGCGGGTCTGGTAGGTGATCGCCGGTACGCCGGTGAATCGCTTGAACAGCGCGGCGAAGTACGACGGGCTCATGCCCGCCATCGCCGCGAGCTCGGGCACGTTGACGCGCCGGTTGACGTGCTCGCGCAGGTAGGCGACCGCCCGCCCGATGGCGTCGTCGGTGCCGCCGACGGTCACCGCTCGCGAGGACGCCACGGAGGAGAGGAGGTGCCAGGCTGCTCCGCCTGCGCGGAGGAGGCTGGCATCCGTCTCGTCGTATTCCATCGAGCGGATGATCTCGGTGATGAGCCCGACCGTGCCGTACATGTCGGGCACGGTGCGCACGACGGTCGAGGGGGTGAGCCCGGCGATGGCGACGAAGTCGGCGACGAGCTCGCCGTCGACGTGCGCCCACCACAGCGTCCACGGGTCGGAGTCGTCCGCCCCGTAGGAGTGCGGCTCGCCCGGCGGCAGGAGCACCATCTGCCCGGCCTGCACCAGGAAACGGCCGGCGCTCGTCTCGCACCAGCCCTGGCCGCGCGCGCAGACGATGACCACGAGCTGGCGGATCGGGTTGGCCCGCCCGCGGCCGTGCTGGTCGGCGTGCGGAAAGTAGCCGGCGTCGGTGACGAGGATGCCGCGCGTTCCCGGCCGCGTGAGCGCCTGGTCGACACGGGGCCGGGGCAGCACCAGCATCCGCTGTCCCGGGAACCCCGCCCCGATCAGGGCGTCGACGTCGCGTTCGCTCGGCATTGACTGGTCACGTTACCACGCCGCGCGCAACCTCCTCCGCGAGTGGTAACTTTTTGCTCTCCGGAGCCCCAGGAAGAGCAAAATGTGACCACTGGAGTGCGCTACTGGATCGAGATGTCGTCGATGTAGCCGCGGTACCCGCCCGATCCACCGGGCTGGTCGTAGCCGACCAGCAGCCGGTTGACCTGCTTGCCCGAGGAGTGGGTCCCGAGGTTCACGGTCACGTGGTTCCATGCGTCGAGCGTGAGGTGGCCGCACTGGCTCGCCGGGTGGATGCCGACACCGCCGCTCGTCGTCGCCCCCGAGTCACGCAGCGTCGAGCCGTCCGAGAAGATCAGGTCCACGGCGACGCACTCGCTGTTGGTACTGCCCGCGGCGACGTACGGGGTGGTCGCGTTGCTCTGCGGGTAGATCCAGTACGAGAGCGTGGTGGCCGAGCCCACGGGGAGGGTCGCTGCGCTGAAGTCGAAGACCTTCAGGTAGGCGTGCGGGCTGCCGCCGCCGGCGGAACCCGAGTACATCAGCGACGTGGTGCCCGCGTGCTGCGTCTCGCCGCTGCGGGTGCCCGCCTCCGGTCCCGGTGCGCCGGCGATGCCCGTGACGGAGGAGATGTTGCCGCCCGTCGTGTCGACGGTGTCCGTCCAGGTCGGCTGCGGGTTGCCCGATTCGAAGCCGGTGGTGAACGTGCCGTTGTTGGTCACGGTGCCGCCCTCGGGCGCCGCAAGCCTGGTGAGGATCGTGGCATACGAGGTGCCGTTGGGGGCGAGGTGGATCACGTCGTTCGCCGATGTCGTCACCGTGATCGTGCTGCCGGACACGGTGCCCGCCGAGGCGCCGTTTCGGTACAGCGCGAGCGTCTGGCCCGGCCACGGGTTGGTGAACGTGACGCTCCCGCCCTTCTGGCTGACCACCCTGAGGTACTGCACGGCGCCGCCCTCGAGGTCGCTCGAGACGAGGAATCCGCCGCTGGCCGCGAGGTCGCCGAACTTGGCGTTCGTCGCCGTGGGCCAGTCCGCGAAGACCTTGATGTCGTTCTGGAACGACTGCAGCAGCATCTCATCGAGACCCGAGGTCGTCACGTTCAGGTTCTCGATGCCGCCGCCGTTGTGGTGGATCGCCATGTTGTTGAAGCTGTTGCTGGTTGCCTCCGTGTGCAGGTTCGAGAGGATGGTCGCCGGGTTGTAGCCGACCCGGGCGGCCGCCGCGTAGAACGTGGCGGGGGCATTGCCGCCGTGCCAGGCGCTCGGCAGCTGGGCGATCGTGTTCTTTCCGTTCGCGATGTCGGTGGCCGAACTGTCCAGCCCGACCAGGCCGCCGGGGTAGATGTACTGGGCCGCGATGTCGTTGCCGTCGTCGACGAACGAGCTGCCCACCTCGGTCTCCCGCACGACCGTCACGCCGTTGAGCGTCTGCGTGGCGGGCACGCTGAGGTGGGTGAGGATGTTCTGCCACGTCGCGCGGGTGGTCGAGTCCACGTTCAGCGCTGTGCTCATGTCCACGAGCCCGGTGAAGAGCAGGTGCACGAGCCCCAGCGACATGCTGCTGTTGGTCTGCGGGTAGGCCTGGTCCTCGTGCGGCGCGTCGTTGGTGATCACGTACCGGTTGTTCGCGGAGTCGAATGTGAGGTAGTTCTGCCAGAACAGCCCCACCTGCTTGAGCCACGGATACACCGAGTTCGCGTACGTTGTGTCGCGAGTGCCCTGCCAGCGCATCACCATGTTGCTGGCGAGGTTCACCGCGTTGGACTTCTGGTTGTGCAGGTTCGTGTCGGCGCTGGTGCCGAGCGGCGAGATGCCGACGGGGTAGTAGACGCCGGTGAATCCGTTGCTCGTGGCGAGCGTCTGCGCGTTGGACTGGTAGTCGAGCACCGGCTTGTCGTATGCGGCGGCCTGGTCGACGTGGTTGGTCGAGAGGGCGGCGTAGAACGGCGTCTCGTAGTTGTAGTTGGTGTGGTAGTCGCCGTTCCAGTTCATGCTCGACTGGGTGATCCACGGCCCCCAGAGTCCCGGCGCGTACTTGCCGGCGTGGCTGGCGCTGCCGAGCAGGTACAGCGACCCGTACCAGCTCTTCTCGATGGCCTTGTCGGTGATCTCGACGAAGGACTTGCCCCAGAAGGTCTGCCACCACGCGCGGTGCGTGCCGTTGAGCGTGGTCACGTCGGACTGGGCAAGCGCGCTCACCAGGCCATCGGCCGCGGTCTGGTAACCCGACGTGTCGATGCTGCTCTGGATGCCGGCGACCAGCGTCGAGGTCGTGCCCGGCTGCACCGTGACAGTCACCCTGTTGCCCGAGATGGACTGCGTGCCGCCGATGGTGCGCGCGGCGATGCGGGCCTTCGGGTCGCTGGATCCGCCGGCGTCGGCCACGACATCCGCGTTGAGCACGTTGCCCGTGGTCGAGACCGTCGGGGTCCCGCCGGCGCCGTTCTGCAGCGTGATGCCGATGCTCTGCGCGCTGCCGCCGGTGAGGGTGAACGATGTGACGAGGAGGTCTTCGGTCGCGGACATCCAGCTCGTGGTCGTGAGGGTCTGGCTGCCGAGCACGTAGGTGCCGCGCACCTCGGCGTGGGCGATGTCCTGCACGACGTTGTAGGACGAGCCGGCGAGTCCGGTCGCCGCGATCACGACCCTGCCGAGCGGTTTGATCGCGTGGGTGGTGCCGGAGAAGAAGTCGTTCTTTCCGAGGTACAGCGTCTGGTTGTTGATCGAGCCGCCGATGGCGACACCGACGTCTCCGTTGCCGAGGAGCGGGGCATCCGTGGTCTCGCCGCTGGTGAGCACGGTCGGGGGTGTGGTCCACTGCCCCGAGTACTGGGAGACGATGCGCATGGCGTGGGTCGAGGTGGTGGTGTCGGCGAGCGCTGGCTGGGCGATTCCGACGGTGAGTGCCGACGAGATGAGCAGTCCGGTGACTGCTGCGCCGAGGATTCGGCGGGTGGAGCGGCGATGCGTCATTGCGTACCTTCCAGGAGGGTTCGTCGTTGATCCCGAATTAAACCAAACAATGGGGTTATTCTTACGGGGTGATCCACGGGATGTCAACGGGGGCGTCCAAGCCCGCGTTAACCAACGTGTGGCCGACAGTTCCCGTCGATTCCACCTGGCGCGCCTACCGTGGCGCGGGTGACCACTACACGAAACATCTCTTCCCGCCGGCGCGCCCGCCTCCTCGGCCTGGCCGCCCTCGTCACCACCACCGCCCTGCTGGCGGCGAGCCCCCTGGCCGCGAACGCCGTGCCCCCGTACCCGAGCGACTCGACGCCGCCGAACCTGATCAGCCTGCTCTCCGGCTACAACTCCTACTGGGTGTCGGATGGCGCCAACGACCTGCACGGAACGGTCAAGAACGCGGCGGTGCTGCAGCGCGACGACTCGCTCGCGGTCTGGATCAACCAGCATGCGACCGCGTCGGAGAAGTTCCTGGCGTTACAGGATTCCGAATACAACAACGCCACCAACACCGCCTACGACCAGGCGCTCACCGTCTCGACCGGCCTCGGATCCGTGCTCAGTAAGGCCTACGTGAAGGGAATCGAGTCGGGTGCGCTGCCGCTCACGGCCGCCCTCATCAACAGCTCCAACGGCACCTCCGGCGCCTACGTCGGCACGAGCGCGCCGAAGGCGTACTTCAGCCACCCGCGCCCGTACCTGCCGAGCGACCCGGGCGCGGCTCCCGTCGCCGGTGACGCCGCCGGCTGCGCGCCCGCGCTCGCCAACGCGTCGTCGCAGCAGGCCATCCGCGTGGGCAAGCCGTACGCCGACGCGAAGGGCAACCTGCTCATCACCCGCGTGGCTCCGGTCACCGACACGACCCACCAGTTCTCGCCGAACGACGTGACCCTGGATGCCGGATACGGCACCACCGGCATCTGCCTCGGCGGTTCGTTCCCCAGCGGCCACACCACCACGGCCTACCAGGCGGGCATCACGCTCGCCACGCTGCTGCCGGAGCTCGCCCCCGAGATCCTGGCCCGGGCATCCGAGAACGGCAACGACCGCATCGTGCTCGGCGTGCACTACCCGCTCGACATCGTGGGCGGCCGCATCGACGGCGAGGCGGCGCTCGCCGCACGCTGGTCGGACGCGAAGTACCGCACCGAGGTGCTGCAGCCAGCCCGCACCGAGCTGGTGAACTACCTGCAGAAGGCCACCGGCCACCCGCTCGACTGGGCCATCCGGTTCCAGACGCCGTACCGCTCCAACCCCTACGGCGGCCAGCGGATGCCGGGCGGCACGGCCCAGATCGTCGTCAACCGCCAGACCGCCGTCGCGGTCTACAACGAGCGGATGACGTACGGCTTCGCGCAGACCGGAGCCCGCGGCCTCCCCGCCTCGGTGCCGAGCGGCGCGTCGAACCTGCTGCTGACCACGTTCCCGACCCTCACCGACGCGCAGCGCACCAGCGTGCTCGCCCAGACCGAGATCGCGTCGGGCTACCCGCTCGACCAGTCGGGAACGGCCAACGGATCATGGCAGCGCATCGACCTGGCCGCGGCGATGAGCGCCACCGTGCTGGTCACGAACGGCTCGGCGCACGTGATCGCCACCGGTGGCACGGCGCGCGTGATCCCGGTGAAGGCGCCGACCCCGCCGCACCACCACTGATCGCACCAGCACCGATCCGACGAAAGACCAACCGCCCCGCCGGGCATCCCTCGGCGGGGCGGTTTCGTCTGCGGCGTGCTGCATACTCGTAGCCGTGACCGAATCGCAGCCCACGATCCTCGCCCCCAGCCTCGACGGCCGACGCTTCGTCATGGAATCGTCGACGAACAGCCCCGTCGACCCGGACTCGCCCTCCACGTTCGACTACTTCGAGCGCGACGGCGTGATCTGGGGCGACTACGACGGCGACACGGTCACGTTCGGCCGGTTCGTCGGCACCCGCGTGGGCAACGAGCTCTCGGTCTCGTTCGCGCACGTGCTGATCGACGGCGGCGTCGTCGTCTCGGGCACGAGTGGCAGCGTCGTCGAGTCGACGGATGACGGCGTGCGCCTGGTCGAGCGATTCCGCATCGACGACGTCGAGCACGTCAGCGTCTGCGTCGAGCTGCGCTAGCAATTCAGTGCGCACCTAAGCCGTCACTCTCTGGCTGTCGGCTCCTCGATCGGCTCTGAGTTCGATTCGTCCGCCGCGGCGTTCGCGTCGGTCGGGGTCGGCCCACGGTGGCGGGATGAAGTACGGGACCCGTTCGCGGGTGCTGATCTCCCACCCGTCGTCGTGAACCCGGTGATGGTGAAACCCGCACAACATGACCCCGTTGGCCAGATCGGTGTCGCCGCCGTGTGACCACCATTGGATGTGGTGTGCGTCCGCATAGGCCGGTGGGCTGGTGCAGCCGGGGAACGCGCACCCGTCATCTCGTTCCATCAGCGCGAGGCGTTGCGTTCGGCTGAACAGGCGTCTCGCCCGGCCGGCGTCGAGGATCTCTCCTTTGCCGCCGAGTACGAGGGGGATCAGCTCGGCGTCGGCGGCGAGCCTGCGGGCGGTTTCGATGGAGATGGTCTCCTGGATGCCGTCGATGCTCGCGGTGCCAGTGCCCGATCGCAGGTCCTCGAGCGAAAGCCGCACGACCATGGTCGCTGCGGGCAGGTCGCCGGCGGCGCCGCCGCAGGTGGCGACGTGGTGGAACAGATGCTCCGCGGCATCCGCCCGCCGCTGCTCAAGGGTGCGGATGTCGTCGACTTGGCTGTCACGTGCGGCCCGGAAATCCTGGTCGACGACCGCGTCGACGGCCGTCTTGACCATCCCCGCGGTCGCCGGCGGCATGTCCCACACCAACCGCACCATCCCGTTCGACCCGGGGATGAACGTCACCGAGCGTTG
>JAODAU010000267.1 GCA_025463615.1 Microbacteriaceae bacterium
CGCGGGTCGCTCGGGCACGCGTGGCGGCTGCAGCGCCCGGCCGTGATCGGCTGGGCCGTCGGTGGCGCGCTGCTCGGGCTGTTCGCGGGCGGGCTCGCGAAGCCCGCGATCGACGCGGTCGAGACGAACCCGTCGGTCGCCGCGGCGATCGAGGGGCTGGTGGCCGGCGGCGGCAGCCTGATCGACGTGTTCCTCGCGGCGATCATGGCGTTCCTCAGCGTGCTGGCGGCGGGGGCGGGCATCCAGGCGGTCATGCGCGCGCGCTCCGAGCAGGTCGACGGGCACGCCGAGCTGCTGCTCGCGACGCCGGTGGGGCGGGGCCGCATCCTGCGCGACGGGCTGGTCGTGGCGCTGCTCTCCGTGCTCATCGTGGTCGTGGTCGGCGGTCTCGTGGCGGCGCTCGCATTCGTGGCGGGCGGCGAGTCGGACGAGTTCTGGCCGGCGATCGGGTCGGCCGCGGTGCAGCTCCCCGCCGCGCTGGTCTTCGCCGGCGTGACCGCTCTCGTCTTCGCGCTCATCCCGCGCGCCACCATCGGGCTCGGCTGGGGGCTGCTCGCGCTCGGGTTCATCCTGGGCGAGTTCGGGTCGCTGCTGAAGATGCCCGAGTGGCTGCGCAACGTGAGCCCGTTCGCACACACGCCGGTGGTGCCGAGCGACTCCGTGGACTGGTGGGCGCTCGTCATCCTGGCGCTCATCGCCGTCGTGGGCGGCGCTGTGGCGCTGGTCGTCGTGCGCAGGAGAGACTTGGTGACATGAACGGGGTCGAGGAGTTCGCGGAGCAGACCGCGGCTACGCTCACGGCCGCCGGCTTCCCGCCCATGCCCGCGCGCGTGCTCCTCGCCCTCATGGTCACCGAGAGCGCCAGCCTCACCGCCGAGGAGCTCGCCACGCGACTCGGCGCGAGCCCGGCCGCGATCTCGGGGGCTGTGCGGTACCTGCAGTCGATCGCCATCATCCGTCGGCACACCGTGCCCGGCAGCCGCAGGCATCTCTACGAGCTGCCCGACCACTTCTGGTACGCGACCTCCAACTCGCAGGTGCCGCTCTATACGCACCTCATCGGGCTGGCCGAGAGGGGCGCGGAGTCCATGGATGCCGACTCCCGCGTGCGCTCCCGCGTGGAGGACATGGCGAGCTACTTCCGCTTCATCCGCGAGCGGATGCCCGCCCTCATGAACGAGTGGCTGGCCACCCGCACCGCCTCCCAGAGCGAGGCCACCGACAGCGCCTAGAGTGGTCTGCATGAGCGCCGAACCCCTCGCATCCGGAATCGACACCGACGAGATCGACGGGGGGATACGGCCCCAGGACGACCTCTTCCGCCACGTCAACGGCAAGTGGATCGCGCGCACCGAGATCCCCGCCGACAAGGCGCGCTACGGCTCGTTCTACGTGCTCGCCGAGGAGGCCGAGCGGGCCGTGCGCGACATCATCACCGAGGCGCAGTCGGCCGAGCCCGGCACCGAGGAGCGTAAGTTCGGCGACCTCTACGCGAGCTTCATGGACGAGGCGCGGGTCAACGAGCTCGGCGCCAGCCCGCTGCAGGGCGACCTGGCGGAGGTGGATGCCGTGAGCGACATCCCCGGCTTCCTCTCGACCGCGGGCCGGCTGGAGCGCAAGGGCGTGAGCGGGTTCTTCCAGCTCTACATCGACAACGACCCGGGCAACCCCGAGCGGTACATCGCGCTGTTCGAGCAGGGCGGCCTCGGCCTGCCGGACGAGAGCTATTACCGCGAGGAGAAGTTCGCCGACATCCGCACGGCGTACGTCGCGTACCTGGAGACGATGTTCGGCCTCGCGGGCCTCTCGGATGCCGCGGCGCGCGCCGCCCGCGTGTTCGACCTCGAGACCACCATCGCCGCCTCGCACTGGGACAACGTGCAGAGCCGCGACAGCGAGAAGACCTACAACCTGACCACCTGGAAGGCGGTCGTGGAGACCGCGTCCACGGCGTCGGATGACGCGCCCGACCTCGACCGCTGGCTCACCGGTCTTGACGCTCGCGAGGGCGTCTTCGACGAGCTGGTGCTGCGCCAGCCGTCGTACCTCGAGGGCCTCGCCAAGGCGCTGAACGCCGGCAATCTCGAGAAGTGGACGGACTGGCTGCGCTGGCAGGTCATCCGCTCGTCGGCAGCGTTCCTCAGCGACGAGTTCGTGGAGGCCAACTTCGACTTCTACGGCCGCACGCTCACCGGCACGCCGGAGCTGCGGGCGCGCTGGAAGCGCGGCGTCTCCCTGGTCGAGGGCTCGATGGGCGAGGCGGTTGGCCGCATCTACGTGGAGCGCCACTTCGCCGAGGACGCGAAGGCGGCCATGGACGTGCTCGTCGGCAACCTCATCGAGGCCTACCGCCAGAGCATCACCGGCCTGACCTGGATGACGGCTGCCACCCGCGAGCGGGCCCTCGAGAAGCTCGACAAGTTCACGCCCAAGATCGGCTACCCGGTCAAGTGGCGCGATTATTCGACGCTGGAGATCAGCGCCGACGACCTCATCGCCAACGTGCGCGCGACGAGCGAGTTCGAGTTCCAGCGCGAGCTCGGCAAGATCGGCACGCCGCTCGACCGCGACGAGTGGTTCATGACGCCGCAGACGATCAACGCGTACTACAACCCCGGGTTCAACGAGATCGTGTTCCCGGCCGCCATCCTGCAGTACCCGTTCTTCGACGCGAATCGGGATGCGGCGGCCAACTACGGCGCGATCGGCGCCGTGATCGGGCACGAGATCGGCCACGGCTTCGACGACCAGGGGTCGAAGTACGACGGTGACGGCCGGCTCGTGGACTGGTGGACGGCCGAGGACCGCGCCGCGTTCGAGAAGCTCACGGCATCCCTCATCGAGCAGTACAACGCGCTCGCGCCGCTGCAGGTGCCGGACCACCACGTGAACGGCGCGCTCACCATCGGCGAGAACATCGGCGACCTCGGCGGGCTGTCGATCGCGTGGAAGGCGTACCTGATCAGCCTCGACGGTGCCCAGCCGGCGGAGATCGACGGGATGACCGGCGCCCAGCGCTTCTTCCTCTCCTGGGCGCAGGCCTGGCAGCTCAAGGCGCGCGACGAGGAGGTCATCCGACTGCTCTCGATCGACCCGCACTCGCCCAACGAGTTCCGCTGCAACCAGATCGTTCGCAATATCGACGAGTTCTATGAGACATTTGCGGTAGCAGAATCCGACAAGCTGTGGCTCGAACCCGAAGAGCGCGTGACCATTTGGTA
>JAODAU010000280.1 GCA_025463615.1 Microbacteriaceae bacterium
CTGGAATCCCGCTACGCCGAGCTGAGGGCGAAGAACCTCTCGCTCGACCTCACCCGAGGCAAGCCGTCCCCGGCGCAGCTCGACCTCTCCAACGCCCTGCTCTCGCTGCCGGGGGAGCGTGACTACCGGGACGCCTCCGGCACCGATCTGCGCAACTACGGCGGCCCGGACGGCCTCCCGGAGCTGCGCGCGATCTTCGGCGAGCTGCTCGGCATCCCGGTGGCCCAGCTGCTGGCCTACGGCAACGCGAGCCTGTCGATCATGCACGACACGACCGTGCACGCCCTTCTGCACGGTGTGCCCGGCGGCGAAGGCCCGTGGCGCGACGTTGCCGACATCGCGTTCCTGTGCCCGGTGCCCGGGTATGACCGGCACTTCACGATTCTCGAGGCGCTCGGCATCCGCATGATCCCGGTGCCGTTCGTGGGGGAGCGGCTCGACCTCGACGCGATCCGCGAGCTGGTCGCATCCGACCCGGCGATCAAGGGCATGTGGGCCGTGCCGATGTACGCCAACCCCACCGGCACGTCGCTCACCCTCGACGAGGTCGAGGCGCTGGCCGGCATGACCACCGCCGCGCCCGACTTCCGCCTCTTCTGGGACAACGCCTACGCCGTGCACCACCTCACGGAGGACGAGCCCGTGCCTTTCGACGTGCTCGGCATCGCCGCCCGCGCGGGCAACCCGGACCGCCCGCTCGTCTTCGCCTCGACCGCGAAGATCACCTTCCCGGGCGCCGGCGTCGCGTTCTTCGGCGCCTCGCCCGCCAACATCGACTGGATGCGGCGCCACACCGCACCGCAGACGATCGGCCCCGACAAGCTCAACCAGCTGCGCCACCTGCGCTTCTTCGGCGACGCGGAGGGCGTGCGCGAGCTGATGCGCCGGCACCGCGACATCATCGCGCCGCGGTTCAGCGCCGCGCTCGCCATCCTGGAGCGCCGTCTCACCGGGGTCGCCACCTGGACCACGCCGCTCGGCGGCTACTTCATCAGCCTCGACGTGCCCGCGGGCACGGCGTCACTGGCGATTTCGCTCGCCGGGGAGGCCGGAGTCGCGGTGACCCCGGCCGGGTCGACGTACCCGTACCGGGACGACCCGAGCGATTCCAACATCCGCATCGCGCCCACGTTCCCCTCGCTCGACGACCTCGAGGCGGCCATCGACGCCCTCTGCACGTGCGTGCTGCTGGCGGCTGAGCGCACCGCACACTGACTCGCCCGCACGAAACTCCCCAGAAGTCCCCGTTTCCGGGGCGGTTGGGCCTTAAGGTTGCGCATGTGTGGCGTGCCAGTAGATCCAATGACGAGCTTCTCGAGGAGCCGGCGGATGACGCTGCCCTGCCGCAGAGGCAGGTGACAGCCCCGCACGCCCTGAGCCTCGGCGACCCGGGGTTCTCCGCGGCGAATGTGGCGGAGCCGACCTGGCAGGGCTGGCGCGACGAGCTGGCCGGCGTGGGCGGCGTCTCACCGCTGCTGCACTTCGTGGACGAGCCCACCACCCGCATCGAGCTGGGCGCCACCCACCCGGGCGGCCTCGCGCAGTTCATCACCGGCAAGACCACCCTGCTCTCGTCGCTGATCCGCGACGACCTCGCGCTGCGCAATGCCAAGCTTGCGGCATCCGAGATCGCGGCGAAGAGCCTGGAGCTGGCGACCGCCCGCGGCATCGACTCGATCCACCTCGGCATCGGCATCGCCGAGTGGCAGAACGAGGGCGAGGAGTTCCGCGCGCCGGTGCTGCTGCGCCCGCTCGCCATCCGCCGCTACGGCAACGACTTCGAGGTGCGGCTCAAGGGCGACGCGTTCCTCAACCCGGCGCTCGCCCGCGCCCTGCTCGCGCAGTTCCAGATCGCGCTCGACCCGTACGCCTTCGCGGCGCTCGCCGACGACGACGGAACCTTCAAGCCCAACCCGGTGATCGACCGCCTGCGCGGCCTCACCTCGCACCTCGACTGGTTCAACGTGCAGCCCCGGCTCGTGGTGGCCTCCTTCGCGGATGTCGCCACCGCCATGCACGCCGACGCCGAGGAGCTCGAGCACCCGGTGCTCGACGCGCTCGCGGGCAACCCCTCCGCCAAGTGGGCGGTGCAGGAGGCCTACGCGCCGGTCGAGCCGCAGCATCCGGACCTCCGCACGCCCGAGACCGACACCCTGCTGCTGGATGCCGACGCCGAGCAGGAGACGGTGGTCGCGCAGATCGCAGCCGGCAACTCCGTCGTCGTCAAGACGCTGCCCGGCACCGGCGCCACCCAGACCATCGTCAACGCCCTCGGCTGCCTGGTCACCCAGAACAAGCGCGTGCTCGTCGTGAGCCCGCGCCGTTCGTCGCTGCTCGGCATCGCCCAGCGGCTCGGGGATGTCGGCCTGGCCGGCCTCGCCGTCTCGCCCGCCACGCTGCGGCGCGATGTCATCCGCTCGATCGGGCGCAACGAGAAGGCCCAGCAGCCCCAGGTCGCCGAGATCGACGAGGCGCTCGTGCGCCTGCGCAAGGTGCTCATCGACTACCGCGGCGCCGTCGAGCGCAAGGACGAGGAGCTGGGCATCTCGGTGATCGACTGCCTCTCCGAGCTCTCGCGGCTGGCGCTGCTGCCCGCCCCGCCGGCCACGACCGCGCGACTGCCGCGGGCATCCGTGGACCTGCTCGCGCACGACCGCAAGCGCGCGGCCGACGCGATCGTGCAGGCCGCGTCGCTCGGCGAGTTCAAGTACGGCCCCGGCGACTCGCCCTGGTACGGCGCGATCTTCCCGACCAGCGACGCCGCGATGCGCGCCCACGGCATCGCCCAGCAGCTGCACCACACCGAGCTGCCGCGCCTGCTCGAGCGCGCCAACGCGCTCATCGCCCAGACCCGGATGCGGCCGTTCGAGACCATCTACGAGCTCGGCGTCTACCTGCGGCTGCTGCTCGAGATCCGCGACACGCTCGACAAGTTCCTGCCCGTGGTGTTCGACCGCTCGCTCACCGAGCTCATCGCCGCGACCTCCCCGCGCAAGGACACCCCGGAAATGTCGGGGTCGAACCGTCGCAGGCTGAAGAAACTCGCCCGCGAGTACATCCGCCCCGGCGTGACCGTGTCGGACGTGCACGAGGCGCTCACCGGCATCCAGCGCCAGCGCGTGCTGTGGCAGCGCTTCGTGGCCACCGGCGTCACGCCAGAGGTGCCGGTCGGCATCGGCGACGTGCAGGTCGCGTTCCAGCTGGTCGCCCAGGACCTCGCCTCGCTCGACGAGCCGCTCGGCAACACCGTGCGCGAGTCGCAGCTCATGAACACCCCGATCCACGTGCTCGTGGCCAAGGTCGAGGCGCTCGCCGCCGAGTCCGAGGTGCTCGACAACCTGCAGGAGCGCGCCCAGGTGCGCGGACTCCTGCGCGAGCTGCGGCTCGACCCGCTGCTCGACGACCTCGCCTCCCGCCACGTGCCCGAGGAGCAGGTGGCCGCGGAGCTCGAGCTCTCGTGGTGGCGCTCGGCGCTCGACTCGCTGCTCGAGACCGACCGCGCGCTGCTCGGCGCCAACACCTCGGTGCTGGACCGGCTCGAGGCGGACTTCCGGCTCGTGGATGAGGCGCACGCGGCATCCGGATCGCAGCTGCTCGCGTGGCAGCTCGCCGAGAACTGGAGCATCGGGCTGGTCGACTGGCCCGACGAGGCGGCCGACCTCAAGCGCGCGCTGCGCAGCGGCGACATCCTGCCCCGCGACCTGCAGGAGGCGGCGCCGCACCTCTCGCGCGCGATCGCCCCCATCTGGATCGCGTCGCCCTACGAGGTTCCCGGCATCGTGGACTCGCTGCACTTCGACACGATCATGCTGGTGGATGCCGGCGCAACGACCCTCGCCGAGAACGTCGGCGCCATCCGCCGCGGCAAGCAGATCGTCGCGTTCGGCGACCCGGTGACGCAGACCCCGAGCCCGTTCTCGATCGCCGTCACCGAGACCGACCCGGCCGAGGGCGTCTCGCTGGATGCCCTGCACGCCGACTCCGCGCTGGCCCGGCTCGGCACGCTGCTGCCGACCCTCGCGCTCACCCGCAGCTACCGCGCCGGCGGCGAGGACCTCGCCGAGCTCGTCAACCGCCGCTTCTACGCCGGAAAGATCGAGTCGCTGCCCTGGGCGGGAAGCTTCCTCGGGCACCCGAGCATCCGCCTCGACTTCGTTGAGAACGGTTCGGGCATGCCCGACCCCGTCTCCGGCGGCGTGGAGAGCGTCGACGCCGAGGTGGATCGCGCCGTGCAGCTCGTCGTGGAGCACGCGGCGCAGCGGCCGAACGAGTCGCTCATGGTGCTCACCGCGAGTGCGAAGCACGCGGTGCGCGTGCAGCGGGCCGTCCTCGCCGCGGCCGCGGGGCATCCGCAGCTCAGCGAGTTCGTGCTCAGCGACCGCACCGAGCCGTTCGCCGTGATGACCATCGAGCACGCTGTGGCCGAGAGCCGCGACCGCGTGATCTTCTCCATCGGCTACGGCCGCACGCCGCACGGGCGCGTGCTCAGCGACTTCGGCGCGCTCGGCCGCGAGGGCGGCGAGAGGCTGCTCGCGGTCGCGATGACCCGTGCGCGCCGTGCCATGACGATCGTGACGTGCTTCGAAGCCTCCGACATCGACGAGGACAGGATGCAGCACGGCGCCGTGGCGCTGGCCGAGATCCTCACCGACATCCAGGGCCGCACCGGCGTCGACCACGTGCCCGACGACAGCGACCCCATGCTCGTCGACCTCGCCCGGCGGCTGGAGTTCCGCGGCCTGCGCGTCGCGCTCGGGCACCGCGGCAAGCTGGGGCTCGTGGCCTCCCACCAGGGCATGTGCCTCACCATCGAGACCGACACGATGATGCGCGGCACCAGCCTGCGCGAGTCGCTGCGGCTGCGGCCCGAGATGCTGCGCCGCCTCGGCTGGCACTACCTGCGGGTGCACGCCTTCGAGCTCTTCAGCGACCCGGATGCCGTGGCCGTGCGCATCGCGACGATGCTCGGCGTCGACTCCGCGCCGGTGACCGAACCGATGCCGCTCATCTCGAGGTAGCCCGATGACCGAGGACAGAGTGCCGAAGCACCTCGCCCCCGTGCAGAGGAAGCACCGCCGCGTGACCACGGGCCCGATCCCGGGCACCGACCCGACGCCCCAGCCCGAGCCGGAGCGCCACGCCGAGAACGAGAACGACGAGCGCCTCCGCGCCGACAAGCCGCCTCATTGGGGTTAGTGCGCCCCGCTCACTCACGCGTTAAGCGGGTCGAGCATTAAGCGGGTCGAGCATTAAGCGGATCGAGCTCGTCGAGAACCGACGCAGCACTAATTCGCTGGTGAGATCTCGACGAGCTCGATCCGCCGTGTGAACTACTCCGCGTGCTTGCCGCCGCCGGTGGCCGTGCCCGGCAGCGTGTGGTCGCCCTCCGGCGACGGCACGCCCGCGAGCAGGTCGCGGATCTGGATGAGCAGCTCGGTCTCGGTGGGCGGCACGTCTTCGGGGGTCGCCTCGGCCTCCGTCTTCTGCCGCTCGAACGCCACCCGCTTGAGGTAGTTGATCGGCGCCACGAACGCGAAGTACACGACCACGGCCACGATGAGGAACTGCAGCACCGCGGCGATCACGGCCCCGAAGTAGATGGTCGCCGTGCCCCCGCTGGTCGTGGGGATGCTGACCGGCAGCGCCTTCGCGAGCGACGCCGCGTTGAACAGCGCGCCGATCAGCGGGTTGAACACGCTGTTGACGATGGCGTTCACGACGCCCGTGAATGCGGCGCCGATGACGACTGCGACCGCGAGGTCGAGCACGTTGCCGCGGAGTACGAACTCCTTGAATCCCTTGATCATGCTGAGGTTCCTCCTGGGGGTGGTGTTGACGTCGACACTACCCAGAGGTGCTACTTGGCGGAACCCGACGAGCCGGTCGAGGAGGAACCCGACGACGACGAACCCGTGGAGGGCGCGGACGAGGGGGCGGGGGTGGATGGCGCGGCGGCGGGCTTCTCCGCCTTGGGGGCGGCCGCGGCATCCGTGCCCTTCGAGGCGCCCTTCGACTCGGCGGCCCTGCTGTCGTTGCGGTAGAAGCCGGAGCCGGTGAAGCTCACGCCGATCGAGTTGAAGACCTTGCGCAGCTGCGGCTCGCCGCAGACCGGGCAGACCGTGAGGGCGTCGTCGGTGAACGACTGGTACTGGTCGAACTCGTGGCCGCAGTTGGCACAGCGGTAGGAATAGGTGGGCACGTGGTCAATCCTCGTTGGGTCGGGGGCGTCAGAAGTCGACGATCGCGCTCGGCGTAACCACGCCGTCCACGCCACGGTCGTGCACCTCGGTGGGCACGGTGTCGACCAGCTCCCTGTCGAAGATCACAGCATAGACCGGCGGGCACTTCTCCATCGATCCGAGGGTGCGGTCGAAGTAGCCGCGACCCCAGCCCATGCGCATGCCGGTGCGGTCGACGGATGCCGCCGGCACGAGAATCAGGTCCACGTCGTTGATCGCGATCGGGCTCAGCAGCTCGCCCACCGCCTCCGGCATGCCGAACAGCCCCTCCTGCTCGGTCTCGCCGTCGCCGACCGTCCAGTCGAGCAGTCCGTCGTCGCGCGAGATGGGGAACAGGATGCGGATGCCCTGCCCCTCCGCCCAGTTGAGGAACGGCCGGATGTTGGGCTCGTCATTGGCCGGAAGGTACGCCGCGATCGACCTGGCATCGAGCGCCGTGACCAGGTCGCGCAGGTGCGCGGTGAGCAGCGAGGTGGCGTGTTCGCGCTCCGTGGAGGTCATGATGCGGCGACGCTCGCGCAGCTCCGCGCGCAGCGCGCGCTTCCGGTGGCTCAGGTCGGCCGTCATCCTCATATCCTAGGCGGGCTGTTTCGGCAGGTCGGCGGCGCGCGGAGCCGATAACCTATGCAGATGGCGTTCCATATAACCAAGGCGGTAATCCCAGCAGCAGGTTTGGGAACGCGGTTCCTCCCGGCGACGAAGGCGATGCCGAAGGAGATGCTCCCCGTCGTCGACAAGCCGGCGATCCAGTACGTGGTGGAGGAGGCGGTCGCCGCCGGACTCACCGACGTGCTGATGATCACGGGCCGCAACAAGAGCGCGCTCGAGAACCACTTCGACCGCGTCGGGGAGCTGGAGAGCACCCTGCTGAAGAAGGGCGACATCGAGCGCCTGCGCAAGGTGAACTACTCGACCGACCTCGCCGAGGTGCACTACCTGCGCCAGGGCGACCCGCTCGGCCTCGGACACGCGGTGCTGCGGGCGCAGATGCACGTGGGCATGGAGCCGTTCGCCGTGCTGCTCGGCGACGACATCATCGATGAGCGCGACATCCTGCTCTCCCGCATGATCCAGGAGCAGTCGAACCGCAACGCCACCATCGTGGCCCTTCTTGAGGTCGACCCCAAGCTCACCCACCTCTACGGCATCGCGACCGTGGAGCCGACGGATGCCGACGATGTCGTGCGCATCACCGGCCTGGTCGAGAAGCCGTCCACCAAAGACGCGCCGTCGAACTACGCGATCATCGGCCGCTACGTGCTGCGGCCCGAGATCTTCGGCATCCTGGAGCACACCGAACCCGGCAAGGGCGGGGAGATCCAACTGACGGATGCCCTGCAGACCCTCGCCGCGAACCCCGACATCGCGGGCGGCGTCTACGGCGTCGTGTTCCGCGGCCGCCGCTACGACACGGGCGACCGGCTCGACTACATCAAGGCCATCGTGCAGCTCGCCGTCGAGCGCGACGACCTCGGACCCGACCTCCGGCCGTGGCTGAAGGACTTCGCCAAGGGCCTCGACTGACGATGGCCATGCCGATCCCCACGATGCGGGAGGGGCGGGTGAGCATCCGCCCGATCCGGTTGCGTGACGCGCGCCAGCTCGAGCGCGAGCTGCTCGAGAACCGGTCGTGGCTGCGCAAATGGGAGGCGACCAACCCGCACGGCGCCATGTCGTTCGACGTGAGGTCGAGCATCCGGAGCCTGCAGGCCAACGCGCGGGCCGGGCTGGGGCTGCCGTTCGCGGTGGAGTACGACGGCGAGTTCGCCGGGCAGCTCAACGTGTCGAGCATGACGTACGGCTCGCTGTCGTCGGCGACCATCGGCTACTGGGTCTCGGAGCGGTTCGCCGGGCTGAACGTGACGCCCACGGCGGTGGCGCTGGCGAGCGACTACTGCTACTTCCAGGTGGGGCTGCACCGCATCGAGATCTGCATCCGGCCCGAGAACGGGCCCTCGCTTCGGGTCGTCGAGAAGCTCGGCTTCCGCTACGAGGGGCTGCGGCGGCGCTACATCCACATCAATGGCGACTGGCGCGACCACTTCTGTTTCGCGCTCGTGGCGGAGGAGCTGCCGACCGGTGTGCTGCGTCGCTGGCTCGACGGCAAGGTGCCCGAGGGCGCCGGCGTGGTGCCCGAGTCGGAGCGCGAGGCGGCGAAGCAGCCCGGAACACACCCGCGCTAATCCGGGTTAATCGGCCCGCGGCTCGTACCGTGGGCACATGGGGTTTGACGGAGTCGGTTCGAGCGTGATCATCGTGCTCGCTGCGCTGCTGTGGCTCGCCTACCTCGTGCCGTCGTGGCTGCGCCGCCGCGAGTACCTCTCCACGGAGCGCAACGCCCTGCGCCTGCAGCAGACGCTGCGCATCATGGCCGAGTCGGCGGAGGTGCCGGAGGAGATCCGCGCCGAGACCACCGCCCGCAGCGCCGCGCACCAGGAGAAGCTGCTGCGCAAGCAGGAGCAGCGGGCCGCCGCCGTGCTCCGCGCGCAGGATGCCGCCACCGCCCGCAACGCCGCCCGCCGCCTCGCCGAGCTCCAGCCGGCCCTCGCCGCGGATGTCGCGGTGACCTCCACCGCCTCCCGACGCCTGCGCCGCTCCCGCGCGCTCACCTCGCTCTTCCTGCTGCTGTCGCTGGCCGCGACCGGGTTCGGCGTGTTCCAGTTCCTCACGATCGGCTCGTGGACGATCGGTGTCGTCGGCATCGCGGTCGCCACGGGGTCACTGGTCATGCTCGGGCAGATGGCCGCGGTGTCCAAGGCCCGCGTGCAGCTTGCGCGCGGTCTGCGGGAGCAGCCGAGGGTCGCCGCGCGCGTCGTTGTGGAGGAGGCGGCATCCGCCCCCGTCGCCGCCTCGACCTGGACGCCGGTGCCCGTGCCGAAGCCGCTCTACCTCAACCGCCCGCAGATCGACCGGGCCGTGGATGCCTCGCTCGTGGCCGCCGCGGAGCTGCGCCAGGCCGCCGCCGACGCCGAGAAGCGCCTGCGCGAGGCGCTCGAGCAGCCCGAGGTGACGCCGATCCGCCGTCCTGCGCCGGTCGCTCCGGCCGCACCCAGCCGATTCGCCCGCATGGGCTACGTGGATGCCGCGGAGACCGCCACCACCGACCTCGACGTCGTGCTGGCCCGCCGCCGCGCGTAGCGTTCCGCCCCCTTAAACAGGACGAATCGGCCAGTTCCACCCGTGAACAGGATGACTCGCCGCTCATGGCGCGCGATCTCCTGTTGACGGTTCAGCGAAGCGCCGGTGACCTGATAACGTAGGTACGCACTTAAGGGCCCTTGGCGCAGTTGGTAGCGCGCCTCGTTCGCATCGAGGAGGTCAGGAGTTCGAATCTCCTAGGGTCCACCAGTGTTCCGAATGCCCCGGCGATACTTCGCCGGGGCATTCGTCGTTCGGAGCGTGGGTCGGCCGCGGGGGTCACCCCCCCCCGAACTGGGGTAGTCAGGGGCGAAAAAAAGTCGCTTTGTCCCGCTGTGCTGGAAGCTGACGTGCGCTAGCTTTCGATCACGATGCGAAATTAGTTCGCATTGAGAGCGGACACTATTCGGGTGCTGTCCGCCATGCGTGCGATGGAGCTTCAATGCGTCATGGTCGGATTCTGCGCGGAATCGTTTCTTCGTTAGCCCTCGCCGGCCTTCTGGTCGGATCGCTTGCAGTCTCGGCGAGTGCGGAGCCGGTCACCGCTCCCGCCGCCCCAGTGGCGAAGGGGCCCACGGACTCGGCCAGCGCCGCCAGCGAAGCAGACGCGAGCGCGATAGCCCGGTCGTTCGGCCACCCGGTGGTCGTCGACTCGAGCACCACCGAGACCACGCAGATCTCGGCGCTGCCCGACGGGCAGATGCAGCTGGTGAGCTCGTCGCAGCCCGTCCGCGTGAAATCGAAGGGCTCGTGGACGCCGGTGGATGCGACGCTCCAGCGTTCGGCGGACGGCACGGTGGCGCCGGCCGCGGTGTCGGTGAAGACCGCTTTCGGCGGCGGGGGCTCGTCGCTTCTGGCTCGTGTTCAGACGAACAGCGGCACGTGGATCTCGGAGACCTGGCCCTACGGCGCGCTGCCGACGCCGAGCCTCTCCGGCGCTTCGGCCACGTACTCCGAGGCACTGCCCGGAGTGGACGTGGTGCTGACGGCAAACGTCACGGGTATGTCCGAGGTATTCGTCGTCAAGAACGCCGCTGCAGCGGCCGACCCCCGCGTGAAGGCGCTCACCGTCGGCGTCACCGGTGCCGCGCAGTCGCTCGTCGCGGGCGGCCGCACGTTGGCCACGGCGCCGGATGGCTCGTTCCTCAGCTCGTCCACGCCGACCTGGTGGGACTCGTCGATCTCCGGCGCGAATGCGACCGGACCCGCGCCGGGAGCTTTCCCCGAGGCTCTCGACCACTCGGTGGCGGGCAGCAGCCTCACCCTCGATGCGGCCCCGGCCGTCGAGGACACGACGAAGTACCCGCTCTACATCGACCCCGACTGGACGGGCCAGGTCGACAACGACTGGTTCATCGACCAGGGGCATCCCACCACCGTGTACCTCAACCAGTCGACGCGACTGAAGGTCGGACCGGCCTCAGCCGTTAACTCC
Source organism: Microbacteriaceae bacterium (assembly GCA_025463615.1). The sequence goes on from JAODAU010000280.1 coordinate 10,813, forward strand.
TCCGACGGCGTCGCCCACCTCGCGCGCGCCTACTGGAAGATGGACACCACCGGTGTCACCGGAGTCGTGACTGCGGCGCACTTCAACTCCACCGAGACATATGCGGGATCGTGCACGCCCACCGGCGTCGCCCTGTGGGAGATCAGCGACACGGACCCGGGCTCGACCTGGAACACCACAGCGACCAACTGGTTGCAGAACATGACGACCCAGGTCGTGGCACACGGTCGAGCCGGATGCCCGGCAGCAGCAGTCGGTTTCGACGCCTACGCTGCAGTTGCCGATGCGCAGGCCCGCCACCCCGGGTACGTGTACCTCGGCATGCGCGCCACCAGCGAGTCCGGCGACACGTACTACAAGGAGTTCTCGCCGACCGCGACGATCACGATCACGTACGACTCGCGTCCGAACGTGCCGGCCGCTGCGCAGATGACCTCGCCCCCACGCGCGTGCTCGACCAACCCCAACGCGCCTGTGTGGGTGAACAGCACCAGCGGGCTAACTCTGCAGGTGACCTCCACCGACCCGGATGTCGGACAGAACGTCGCGACGCACTACTTCGTGGTGCGCCCGGGAACGACGGTACCCGTGGTCTACACGACTGGCTTCTCCGCGGGTGGGCCGCAGCCCTACACGATCGGAGCAGGAGATCTTGCCCCTGGGGCATACTCCTGGTTCGCCACGACGTCCGACAACATCGTCGACTCGAGTGCCACCACATCCTGTTACTTCAACGTTCGAAACACCGCGCCGCCGTCCCCGACCGTTGCGCCGCCCAGTGTCCCGACCACGGTCGGTGTCGGATTCACCCCATCGATCTCGGCGGCGAGCAGTGACGGCATCGCAGAATTCGCGTACTGGTGGGCGGTGCAGGGCGCAGGGACTCCGGCTGTGCCCGTGACTGCTCCCGGACCGAACGGGGCTCTCCCCCCGTGCTCGTCGGTCAGCGGAATCGTGACGTTCGTTTGTGTCAGTTCGGGCGGGCTTCCGGCAACACCCGTCAGCGTCGCCCCGGTTGATGACTCCTCCACGCTGTGGGTCGCGAGCTACGACCAGGCGGGGAACGTCTCCACCCCCGTCGGTATCGATGCGGGAGCAGGTGCCGATGCGACGAACATCAGCTACGGCGCCGGGCACGGCTGGAGCTTCGACGCGCTGACTGCCCCGTTCACCAGCACGATCCAAGACAGCAACACGAACTCGGGTGCCGCGCTGACGAGCGCCCTGCCTTTGGTGCTGTCGTCTGGGGTCGCGAGGAATCAGACGGCCGTGCTACCGGGCCAGACGGGAGCGGCGAAGCCAGTGATCTCTTCCCCGGGATTCGTGACCCTCGCCCGCGGCTTCAACTCGACGACCCTTGACCACCGGGATTTCACGGAGGGTGCCCCGCCCAGCGGCTACGTGCTCCAGGCCCCACAGGGGATGATCGCGTCCCCGGCCCTGACGAAGCCAACCGGCACGAACTCGCTCTATTCGTGCCAGATCACCGCGACGGACGAGATGACGAGCAACGACGCAGCGTGCGAAGGGACCGGTGTGACCGGGGTTCGTCTCGGATACATCTGGACCTACACCCTGGCGCAGCCGGCGGGCTACATCCCGCTGTACCGCTGCCACTTCTCGGGCGACCACTACGACTCGACGGATGTCGCGTGCGAGGGCCATCCCTCTGACGGTCTCCTCGGCTACCTGGCGCCGATGGACCAGTCGCAGACCGCCCGGCCGGCGGTGGACACGACCCAGAGCTTCACGGCATCCGCGTGGATCAAGCCCTCGATGGGCACCAGCCCGACGGCGAGTCGAGCGATCATGTCGCAGCAGGACGCCTCGGGCCAGGGTTTCGTGCTCCTCGAGCAGGCCAATGGCCAGCTCCAGTTCTGCCTGACCTCGCAGGCTTCGCCGCTGTCGAGGGACTGCGTGCAGGGCGCGACCGTGTCCGACGGCACGTGGGTGTTCGTGACCGCGGTGTGGGACAGGGTCAATCAGCAGCTTCGGTTGTCCCTGGGAAGTGCAGTGAGCCTGAGCGCCACCGCGCACCACAGCGTGAGCGGCTCGGATGTCGCGGCCAACGCACCGCTTGTTCTCGGCGGAATGTCGGGCGACGGGATGCATGAGGGCCAGTGGAGCGGGTTGCTCGACGATCCCACCATCTTCCCGGGGGTGCCGGACGGCATCCAGATCTCCAACCTGTACCACCTCAAAGACCCCAACAGCTTCTGATGCACCGGACGATCGAGGGCGCCGCGGCGCCGAGGAGGCGCGCCATGACGCGTGTGTCACATATTCGCGCCACCTGGGCGATCACCGCGGCCGTGGCCGTCGCGCTGGCCAGCGCGACCTGGCCCGCGTTCGCGCCGCCGGCGGATGCTGCACCATCGGGCATCCAGCCCATGACGCCGGTGCCCGGCCACTCCGCCGGCGCCACCGCGCAGTCGACCACGCCGAAGAGTTCAACCAACGCGCCCCTGGCGTCGCGGGACGATCTCAGCGGAACGTACAACGGAGCTCTTAGCGGCACCGATGACGTGAAGCCCGCCGCGCCGTCGGGCACGTCCGTCGTAAGCAACTGGCACCCCGTGGGAACGTCGGGCATCGCCGTGGCGGCTGCGGCGCCGTCCGATGCCAAGCGCGCCAAGGGCCCGCTCTCGAACGCGGCCGTGGGCGCGGTCAACGCAACACTCTTGACACCGACCGAGGCCCGCAAACTGGGTGTCACCGGCCCGGTCCTGCAGGTGACCCGCACCGATGGCGCAACCGGTGCCGGGCGCGTCGCCGTCAGCATTCCCGACAGCGTGCTCGACGGCCTCTACGGGTCGGACTTCGCCTCCCGCGTGCGCTGGGTACAGGTCGACTCGGCCGACCAGTCCGCTCTGAAGAGCGGCAAGAAGCTGAAGACGGATGCCGATACGGTCGCATCCGCGCGCTCCGCGAGCAACGACGCCACGGTGATCACCCCGACCGTCGCGACCCAGTCGATCATGGTCGTGCCGATGGGTGCTCCCGTGTCCAGTACCGGTACCGGCAACTTCGGCGCCACATCCCTGGCGCCGTCGTCTCTCTGGGATGTCTCCGCACAGACCGGTGACTTCTCCTGGTCGTACCCGATGCGAACGCCTCCCGCCGCGGCCGGCCCGGCCCCGTCGATCGGCCTGAACTATAGCTCCCAGTCCGTCGACGGGGAGACCGGCTCGACCAACAACCAGCCCTCCGCTGCGGGCGAGGGCTGGTCGCTCTCCGGTGCCGGATTCATCGAGCGCACCTACGTCTCCTGTTCCCAGGACTCCGGGGCGAGCGGACCGGTCACCACCTCCGGCGACCTGTGCTGGAAGACCGACAACGCGACCATCTCCCTCGGCGGCCACTCGGGCCAGCTGGTCAGGGACGCCACGACCGGGGTCTGGAAGCTGCAGTCCGATGACGGCTCACGGATCGAGCACCTCGTCGGCACGACACAGGGGTGCGCCGCGAACGGCACCTACGACACCGACTGCTGGCGGCTCACCACCACCGACGGAACGCAGTACTACTTCGGGCTGAACCAGCTCCCGGGCTGGACCTCTGGGAAGCCGACCACGAACTCCACGTGGACCGTGCCCGTGTACGGCAACGACGCGAGCGAACCGTGCCACGCCGCCACGTTCGCCGCGTCATCCTGCGTACAGGCATGGCGGTGGAACCTCGACTATGTCGTCGACACACATGCGAACGCCGAGGCCATCTACTACGACGCCGAAGCAAACCGCTACTCCCAGAACGGCACGACGGTCGCCTCCTACATCCGCGGCGGTCAGGTCGATCACATCGACTACGGATTCACGAATAGCAACGCCTACGTGGCCAACGCGGCTTCCGACCAGGTGCTGTTCGGCTACGACGCATACGGCCGCTGTAGCGACGCCACCCACGCGACCTGCACGAGCGAGTCGCTCACCGCGGCCGCCACCACGCCGGCCTCGCCAAGCGCGTACCCGGATGTTCCCTTCGACCAGAACTGCGCTTCCGGCGCCTGCACGGGCCAGGTCTCGCCTACGTTCTGGACCGACGGCATGCTCGACACCGTCACCACGCGTTACCTGTCCGGCGCGAGCTACCAGAACGTCGACCAGTGGACCCTGTCGCACTCGTTCCCGTCGCCCGGCGATGGAACGAACGCGGCCCTGTGGATGACGCAGGTGTCGCACTCCGGACTGGTCGGCGGAACGCTCACCGAGCCCGCCACCGTCTTCACCGGGGCGACTCTGCAGAACCGCGTCTGGGCCATTGACGGCCTTGCGCCCCTGGACAAGTACCGCATCACCTCGATCGCGACGTCGCTCGGCGCGATGATCTCGGTGAACTACTCCGCGCAGCAGTGCACCGCGGCCAACGCAGCGTCGATCGAGGCGAACGCCAACACGAACACGAACCGGTGCTTCCCGCAGTGGTGGACCCCGCAGGTGGTCCCCGTGCAGCCGGCGCAGCTGGACCTCTTCCACCTGTACGTCGTCACGTCGGTGGTCTCCAGCCCGATGACCGGTGGCGGCAACGACGCCGCGCAGGAGACGGATTACGTCTACACCGGCACCCCGGCCTGGCGGTACAACACCTCACCGTTCGTGCCCGAGGCGAACCGCACGTGGTCGACCTATGCCGGGTACAACACGGTCGAGGTCCGCACCGGGCCTTCAGCCACCCCGAGCCAGCAGCAGACCACGACTTATGCGTTCTACCAGGGCATGGACGGGGATCGCGCGACGACCTCCGGAGGTACCAAGTCCGTCTTCGTCACGGGCTCGACCACGCTGCCCGACTCGCTGTGGTTCGCAGGACAGGTCCGCGACACGAAGGTGCTCAACGGCGCCGGGGGTGCAGTCCTCTCCGACACCCTCGCGACCCCATGGGCATCCGCCGTGACCAGCAACGACGGCATCACCACCGCCCGGATGGTGGGAGACCTCGAGACGGTCACCACCGAGCCCACCGCCGCCGGCGGCAGCCGCACCACCGATGTCACCACCGCCCGCTCGGGCACCTACAACCTCGTGTCGACGGTGAACACGACGACATCCGACGCAGGCAGCACCTGCGCCACCACCAGCTACGCCGCCGCGAACACCACGGCGTGGATCATCGGCGCAGTCGACGAGCAGGCGGTCGTGGGAACGACCTGCGCCACGGTCGGCAGCGCGGTGTACCCGGCTGCTGCGATCAGCGATTCCAAGACGAGCTACGACTCTCTCGCGTGGGGCACGGCCCCGACCAAGGGCGACGCGACGCAGACTCAGGTCGTGGACAAGTACACCGGCACGACCGCGGCCACCGCTCACTGGAGCGTTTCCGGCTCGACCACCTACGACAGTCTCGGGCGACCTCTGGTCGTGACGGACATCCTCGGGCACACCGCGACGAACGCCTACACGCCTGCGGCGGGCGCGGCCGCTGGCAGTGGTCCGCTCACGAGTCAAACGGTGACGAACACCTCGCCGTTCAGTTGGGCCAGCAAGACGACCGTCAACCCCGCGTGGGGTGCCGTCCTCTCCAGCAGCGACGCGAACAACAACGCCACCACCGCGACGTACGATTCGCTCGGTCGGCGGGTGAGCGTGTGGTTTGCGGATCACACTCAAGCCGCCTATCCGACAGCTCCGTCGGTGAGCTACGCCTACACGCTTTCGACCACGACCCCGAACGTCGTCGCGACCACCACGCTCGCCTCCAGCACCGTCGAGACGTCGTACACGCTGTTCGACGGGCTGGGACGACAGGTGCAGACGCAGGCACCGTCCGAGGCCACCGGCGCGAACGTGACGGACACCGCCTATGACGCCTGGGGTCGGGTGAGCTACACCAACTCCCTCTACTGGACGACGTCGGTGACGCCGTCCACGGCGCTGTTCGTCCCGACATCGCAGAGCCAGATCCCCTCGAAGACGGTCACCCAGTACGACGCGGCCGGGCGTGCCACGGCATCCGTGCTGATGGCGCTCGGGGTCGAGCGCTATCGCTCCACGACCGCCTACCTCGGCAAGGATCGCGTCGACTCGACGCCACCGGCCGGCGGCACTCCCACGAGCACGTTCACGAACACGCTCGGCCAGACCACCTCCCTGGTGCAGTACCTTGCTGCGACTCCGCTCTCGACAGCGACGCAGGAGACAACGACCTACGGCTACAACGCCCAGGGCTCGATGACGTCGATGACAGACCCGGCCGGCAATCACTGGAGCTGGGGCTTCGATGTGCTCGGCCACCAGACGTCGGCCACGGACCCGGATGCCGGCGCGTCATCCAAGACCTATGACCTCGGCGGCAACGTGCTCACCAGCACCGACGCGCGCGGGATCACGCTGGCGTACTCGTACGACGCGCTCAACCGCCCGATCTCCGAGTACAAGGGCGTCGTCGGCACCGGCGGGTCGGAAATCAGCTCGTGGGTCTACGACACCCTGGCGAAGGGCCAGCTGACCTCCTCGACCAGCTACTACAACTCCACGGTGGGCCACCCGGGGGCCGCGTTCACCGACACGGTGACCGGCTATGACGCCGCATACCGGCCGAGCGGCGACACTGTCGCCATCCCCACCGGCTCTCCGGCGTTCGGGGGAACGTCGTACACCAATTCGGTGTCGTACTACCAGGACGGCTCCGTCTCGGCGGTGCAGTACCCCGCAGAGGGCGGTCTTGCCGCCGAGTCCGTTTCGTCGAACTACACGGGACTCGGCAACCTGATCGGCGTGTCCGGCACTAACACCTACCTCGTCGGCAACTACACGCCCATCGGGCAGCCCAGCGAGTACACGCGCGGCGGTACGACCGGGCTGATCAGTGACTTCGGATACGACCAGGCCAACGGCCAGATCAGCGAGATCAAGCAGCGCACCAAGGTCGGCTCGACCTACACCGTCGCGGCCGACTCCACCTACACCCACGACAACGCCGGTGACGTGACCTCGATCGCGACGACGTCGGCGAGCACCTCGACCGACACGCAGTGCTTCACCTACGACTACCAGCAGGACCTGACGGCGGCGTGGACGCCGACGAGCAACTCGTGTGCGGCGGCGCCGTCGTCGTCGTCGATTGGTGGTCCGGCGCCGTATTGGTCGAGTTATGTGGTCGATCCGGCGACGGGGAACCGCACCTCGACGACGCAGAACGCGGTGACGGCGGGTGGGGCATCCACCTCGCACACGTATGCGTATCCGGTGGCGGGTGGGGTGCGGCCGCATTCGGTGGGGTCGGTGACGAATGTCACCGGTGGTACGACCACGACCAGTAGTTACGGGTATGACGCGTCGGGGGACACGACGTCCCGTTCGGGTCAGACGGTGACGTATGACGCGACGGGGAAGCCGGCGACGGTGGTTGCGGGGTCGAGCACGCAGACGCTGATTCACGACGCATCCGGTGGGTTGTTGTTGGAGTCGGATCCGGTGTCGGGGTCGACCCTGTATTTGGGGGCGACGGAGCTGCATGTCGCGGCCGGGTCATCCGCGGTGACGGCGGTGCGGACGTATACGGCGAACGGGGCCCCGATCGCGGAGCGGACGACGG
>JAODAU010000324.1 GCA_025463615.1 Microbacteriaceae bacterium
TTGCTCACGGATGCCGACGCACCCGCCGGCCTCGACGACCTGCGCACGATCGGGCTGGGGCGAATCCGCACCTCGGTCGGCCGCTGCGAGGTCGTCTGCTTCAGCCCGGAGACGACCGGCTCGTTCGGCAGCCTCACGCGCTCGCGGGCCCGCACCGTGATCGAGGCCTGGGCGGACCGCACGGCCGCCCTCTCCGCGCTGCCCGGCGTGCGCCAGGTCTTTCCGTTCGAGAACCGGGGCGAGGCCATCGGCGTCACCCTGCACCACCCGCACGGGCAGATCTACGCGTACCCGTACGTCACGCCGCGAACGCTGCGGCTGCTGGACTCGCTCGACGCGTACGGGCCGACCCTGTTCCACGACATCCTCGAGTTCGAGCGCGGCTCCGAGCGGATGCTGCTGGCCGGCGAGCACTGGACGGCCTACGTGCCCTTCGCCGCCCGCTGGCCCATCGAGGTGCACATGCTGCCGAACCGGCACGTGCCCGACTTCGCGGGGACGACGGATGCCGAGCGCGACGAGCTCTCGAGCATGTACCTGCGCATCCTGCGGGCCATCGACCTGCTCTACGACACCCCCACGCCGTACATCGCCGCCTGGCACCAGGCCCCCGTGCTCGAGCGCCGCGACGAGGTGCGGCTGATGCTGCAGGTGACGTCGCCGCGTCGCGCTGCTGACAAACTGAAGTACCTGGCCGGCTCCGAGTCGGCGATGGGTGCGTGGATCGGCGACATCGCGCCCGAGGTCGCCGCTGCGAGCATCCGCGCGGCCCTGGAGAGAGTGGAAGACCCCGCATGACCGACATCCGTGACGACACTCGCGACGCGTTCGCCCAGGCCTTCGGCTACGAGGCGAGCGGCGTCTGGTCGGCACCCGGCCGGGTGAACCTCATCGGCGAGCACACCGACTACAACCTCGGGTTCGTGCTGCCGTTCGCGATCGACCGGCGCACGGTGGTCGCGCTCGGGCTGCGCGAGGACTCCATCGCGCGCGTGGCCAGCTCCTTCGCCGACGAGATCGTGGAGATCGACCTGGCCGACCTGGCGCCGGAGGCCCTCGCCGACTGGTCCGCGTACCCGCTGGGGATCGCGTGGGCGCTCGGCCAGCACGGCGCCGACCTGGCGGCCGTCCCCGGCTTCGACCTCTTCATCGAGTCGGACGTGCCCGTCGGCGCCGGCCTCTCCTCCTCCGCCGCCATCGAGTGCGCGGTCGCCCTCGCGCTCGACGACGTCTGGCAGCTCGGGCTCGACCGCCGCGAGCTCGCCCGGGTGGGGCAGCTCGCCGAGTACGTCGCCGTCGGCGCGCCCACCGGCATCATGGACCAGTCGGCGTCGCTGCTCGGCGAGAAGGACCGCGCCGTGTTCCTCGACTGCCGCAGCCTCGAGTCGCGCACCGTCGACCTGGGGCTCGAGGCCAACGACCTCGTCATCCTCGTGATGGACACCGGGGTCACGCACGCGCACGCCACGGGCGGGTACGCCGAGCGGCGGGCATCCTGCGAGCTGGGCGCCATGCTCTTGGGGGTGGCGTCCCTGCGCGAGCTCGACCTCGACGACCTGCCGCGCGCGCGGGAGGTGCTCGACGACGTCACGTTCCGCCGGGTGCGGCACGTCGTCACCGAGAACCAGCGCGTGCTCGACACGGTCGCCGCGCTCGAGACGATCGGCCCGCGCGGCATCGGCGACCTGCTGGATGCCTCGCACCGCTCCATGCGCGACGACTTCGAGATCTCCGTGCCGGAGCTCGACCTGGCCGTCGAGACCGCGCAGCAGGCCGGCGCCATCGGCGCGCGGATGACCGGCGGCGGGTTCGGCGGATCGGCCATCGCGCTGGTCGCGACCGACGACCTCTCGCGCGTGCTCGTCGCGATTGACGGGGCATTCTCAGAACACGCTATGAATCCGCCTGATACCTTCGTGGTGACCGCCGCGCACGGAGCCGCCCGCGAACCGTGACGATCCTCTAGGGAGACTGTGTGAGAAAGACGCTGGCCACGACCGCGCTCGCCACGGGTGCCGCCGCGCTCCTGCTTCTCCTCTCCGCGTGCTCCACCGGCGGCCCCACGGGCAACAACAACGGCGGCACGCCGAAGCCGACCACGAGCTCGGCCCCCACCTCGGCCACGCCGACGCCGCCCGCCGACGTGCTGTTCACCGTCGCCGCGAACGTGCGGGCCAAGGACGGCAGCACCATCGGCATCCTGATGACCGTTCACAAGCCGGTTCCGTACAGCGACGCGGCCGCCAAGCCGCTCGAGACCACGTTCATCAAGCAGTGCGGCGCCGGCGTCGGCGGCCAGCCGGTCACCGTCGACACGCTGTCGACCAACGGCAGCACGCTCGTGCCGATCGACCTGGCCGCCACGGAGTCGGGCAAGACCTACGTCGCGCCGGTGCAGCTCGCGCTCGGCAGCCCCTACTTCGGCCAGTCGGCCAGCGGCAAGGGAATCTCGCCCACCGACCCGACGCAGCCCTGCTACGGCGGCTACAACTGGAGCATTTCGGGCAACGCGTCGGCCGTCGCCGACTTCGAGAGCGGCATCCCCGGCCCCGACCTCAAGCTCTGGCGCTACGCCTACTACGGCTTCGGCGTCGCCTACGACTCGAACGCCACCATCGAGGCCTGCAAGATCACGCTCACCGGCCTGGCCACCGCCGACGACGTGGCCTCGGTCACCGGCTGGGACCCGACCGCACCGCAGAGCGGCACGTCCTGCGGCATCGGCTACACCGGCGAGTAACTCACTCTGCGAGCATCCGCTTCACCGAGTCAGGGAGCGGGATGCCGCCCCGCAGGTCAGGATGCGGCCGCGGCTCACCGTGGCTCACCACGACCGGCACGACCCCGGCCCAGGCGGGGCCGGCGACGTCATCCGCGTCGTCCTCACTGAAGCCCGTGGAGTGTTTCAGCGTCCACTCGTCGATCGTCATCCGCAGCACCAGCGTGGCCGCGACCTCTTTGGCCCGGTGACCGCGGATCTCGGCCACCCGCCCCGGGATCAGCGCCTCCGTCACCACGTCGAGCGCGCGCAGCTTCTCGTCGCCCTCGAGCGCGACGCAGTTGCCGAACAGCACCGCGCTGCGGAAGTGCATCGACGACTCGAAGGCCGAGCGGGCCACCACGATGCCGCCGAGCTCGGTCACCGAGACCGCGACGGGCGCACCGGTGGCGAGCTGCCGCATCCAGGTCGAGCCGGTC
>JAODAU010000294.1 GCA_025463615.1 Microbacteriaceae bacterium
CTCGCGGCGCGTCGAAGTGGCCGATCCGGCCCCGGCGCGCTAGCGCGCTGCGGCGGCCCCGCGTTGCCCTGCACGAAACGAAGGGCGGCGCGTGACGGACGTTGCAAATAGGGCGACATCCGCCCCATCCCTCACATCCCGCCCTTCGTTTCGTGCAGCGGCAGGCGCGGATGCGCGCGAGAATGGACGCGCACCGCGACACGCCGCGCCGCCGTCGAAGCTCGCGGCGTGTCATCCGAAATGTCCGTCACCGCGTGCATTCCCGCGGGCCACATGCCAAATGAAGGCATCGGCGGAGGCATCGCCCGCTATCGCAGGGGGCACGCCCGCAAGAACGGAGACCCGTCCTTCATTTGGCAACGGCGACACGTCTTTGCGCACCCGAGCTGCGCGAAATGAAGGCTGGCGCGTGACGGATGTCGCGAAAAGGGCGACAACTGTCCCATCCATCACATTCCAGCCTTCATTTCGTGCAGGAGCAGGCGGCAGGCGCGTAGGAGGAGCGGACGTGCGGGAACGACGGACGTGATGCCTGCGGCTAGTGGCTCGTGCCGCTGCTCTTCGAGCAGGTCTGCTGCGCGGCCGTCTGGCCGGTGATGGTCGACGGGAGCACCACGGGCGCCTGCGTCGGCGTCGTGTCCGGCGGCGGGGTCGGCGTCGACGACTTCCCGCCCTTGGTCGACGTCGGCGTGGGCGTCGGTGTCGGCGCGACCGTGGCGTTCGGATCCAGCTCCGCGGCGCGCCCGACCTTGCCGCTCAGCTGGATCGGCTTGTCGGCGACGAGGGCGGCGTTCAGGATCGTGGCCGACGAGGCGATCGGCACGACGCGGTTCGGGTTCGCCGGGTCGGATGCGGTCGGATACTGCAGGAACACCACGTTGCCGAGCCCGATGTCCTTGAGCGCCAGCGCGATCGAGACCATGGTGGTGGGGTTCGCCAGGAAGCTGTTCAGCGTCATGTTCGACGCAGCGGTCTTGGCGATCGAGTAGAGCTGGAGCGGGTTGGACAGAACCCCGCCCGAGCTGAGCTTGCGCGACAGCGCCGAGAGGAACACCTGCTGGTTGCTGATGCGCCCGAGGTCGCTGCCGTCGCCCACGCCGTGGCGCGAACGCACGAACGCGAGGGCCTGCGCCCCCTCCAGCGTGGCGCTGCCGGCGGGCAGGTTGAGCCCGACATACGGGTCCTTGATCGGGGAGGCGATGCAGACGGTGACGCCCCCGACCGCGTCGGACATGCCGATCACGCCGTCGAAGGTGATCTCGGCGGCGAAGGGGATCTTGAGGCCGGTCATCTGCTCGACCGTGAGCACGACGCAGTTGAGGCCGCCACGCGAGAGCGCGGTGTTGAACATGGCACTGGATGTCGCCCCCACCGTTCCGCCGTTCGGCCGCGGGCAGGCCGGCATGGGCACCATCAGGTCGCGGGGGAAGCTGACGACGGTCGCGTTCGTGTGGTCCGCAGAGATGTGCAGGAGCATCGTCACGTCGTTGTTTCCGGCGCCGGAGCTGGCCTGCTGGTCGGCCTTGTTGGCGAACGCGCCACCCTGGCCGGAGCGCGTGTCCGTGCCGGCCAACAGCAGGTTGACGCCGCCCTCGATGGCGTCGATCGACGGCGGGGGCGCGATCTTCTTGCCCGCGGAGTCCCGGAGTTCGAGGCCGCCCTTGATGCTGGAGGTGACCTCCCAGGCCGCGACGGCGCCGATGGAGATGGCGCTGACGAGCACGACCGCGAGCGCGACGCCGAGAAAACGGAATACAGTGGCGACGGGGCTGGTGTGGCGGAGCCGGCCATGACGGGTCGGCTGGGGACCACGCGCGAGCGCGCGGGATCTCGAGTCGTGCAGCGACATGGTGGGCTCCCATCGTGGACTCGCAAGACTCTAGCCGAACAAACTCGTGTAAATCCTGCGAACGGCCGCACGACCAGCATTTCCTCCGGCGGGCCCGCGCGGGCCGGTAGGCTTGCACACTTGTGAACAGCTACATCGCCCTCCTGAGAACGCGCGGTGTCGCGCGGATCATGTCGGCGCAGCTGGTGGCCCGCATTCCCAACGGAATGCTCTCGCTCGCGTACCTCCTCCACATCGAGCGCCTCACCCACTCCTACGGCGCCGCCGGGCTCGTGCTGGCCGCGACCAGCATCGGCCAGGCCGTCGCCGGCCCCCTCACCAGCCGCTGGATGGGCGTGTGGGGGATGCGCCGGGTGCTGGTCCTCACGATGCTCGTCTGCGCCGCCGCCGTCGGCACCATCGCGCTGGCGCCCGAGCTCCCGATCTGGCTCTACATGGTGATCGGGCTGATCGGCGGACTCAGCACTCCCCCCATCCAGCCGGCCGTGCGCACCATCTACCCCAAGATGGTCAACTCGCGGCAGCTCACCCCGCTGTTCTCGCTCGACGCGTCGGCGCAGGAGGTCATCTGGGTCGTGGGCCCGGTGATCACGACGCTCATCGCCACGCAGGTGAGCACGGTGCTCGCCATCCTCGTGGCGCTGGCCTTCCTGCTCGGCGGCGGCACGTGGTTCATCTCCTCGCCGGAGCTCGGGCGCGTGCGCATCCCGCGCAGCCGGCGCAGCCTCGGGGCGGTGCTCGCCAAGCCGCCGGTGCTGCTGGCGACGGTGACCGGGTTCCTGCTCATCGGCGCCTGCTCAGCCATCGAGGCCGGCGTCGTCGCCACGTTCGGCAACCACAGCCCGGAGTCCGGGCTCGTGCTGGCGATCTTCTCCATCGGGTCGCTCATCGGCGGGCTGTCGTTCGGCCACCTGCCGATCGGCCCGTGGGCGCTGGCCCGGCGCGTGTTCGTCGTCTTCGTCGGGATGGCGCTGGCCGCGGTATCCCTCAACTTCTGGTGGCTCGCGGCCACGCTGCTCATCGCGGGCATCGGCATCGCGCCCGCCCTCGCCGTGATGTTCGGCATCGTCTCGGCGAGCGTGCGGTTCAGCGAGACCGCGGAGGCCTACGGATGGGTCGGCACGGGTCAGCTCATCGGCGCCGCCATCGGCTCGGCACTCGCGGGCTTCCTCATCGACCGTTTCGCCGCCCCCGGCGCGTTCTGGAT
>JAODAU010000359.1 GCA_025463615.1 Microbacteriaceae bacterium
TGAGTGAGTCCCAGCCCCGGCCCCACCGTGACGTACATCGTTGCGGGCGCACCGTGGGACAGTACCTTCGCCGCCGCCGTGGTGGCGGGAGTTATCGGCCTGCTGACGTTGGCGGGAACGTTCGTGCAACTCATCGTCACGAGGAGCCGGCTCAGCAGGTTCGAGCGCACCCTGCTCGCGGACCAGAAGGAGGTCGCGGTGCGCCAACAGCACAGGCTCGAACTGAACGACGGGATCCGCTACGTGCTCGGCAAGGGCATGAGATCCCGGGAAATCGGGTTTACCATGCTGGGAGACCTGATGGGCGCGAGCTGGGCCACCGACGACGACCGCCTGAAGGTCGCTGCGGTGCTGAGTGCGATTGCGAGGGTCTGATTGGCGAAATTCGACGAGGCGACACGCGCTCGGGCCCGAGCGCTCAGGGACGCCATCCTCAGCGAGGTCGAGGACCGCACCGACCCGCGCTACATTGCGCTCATGGCTGAGATCGCGGTTGAATCCGCGCTACTGAGCAATCCCCCTGTCGCAGCGCCAGTTCCGGCCGCGCCGACCCAGGGGAGTGGGGCGACGCAAGCTTCCGGAAAGCACGTGGAACTTGATTGGCCTCCGCCCCGCGGCCTCCGACCCGTGCAAGCCTGGGCAGGCGTCATCCCGTCACAACGGGAGTAGCGTCCACCGCATGACCTCCCTCTGGCTCGACCGGGCGCGCGACATCGACACCGACGACTTCGAACCGGACGCGGACTACGACGTCGTGATCGCCGGGGCCGGTCTCACCGGGCTGGTCACCGCGCTGCTGTTCGCCCGCGCCGGCCTCTCGGTCTGCGTGCTCGAGGCGCGCTTCGTCGGCGCGGCGGCGACCGGCAACACCACGGGCAAGCTGAGCCTGCTGCAGGGCTCGCACCTCTCCGGCATCGTGCGTCACACCGCGAAGAAGAACGCCCATGCCTACGTCGAGGGCAACCGCGAGGGCATGGAGTGGCTGCTGCGCTACTGCGCCGAGCACGGGGTGCCGGTCGAGCGCCGCGACGCCGTGAGCTACGCGGGTACGCCGGCCGGGGGAGCGCGGGTCGAGGAGGAGTTCCAGGCCGCCCGGATGCTCGGCCTCGACGTCGCGCGCGACCCCCTGCTCGACGTGCCGTTCGCCAGCCACGGGGCCGTGCGGCTCGCGAACCAGGCGCAGTTCGACCCGATGGACGTGCTCACGGCGCTCGCCGCCGACATCCGTCGCCACGGCGGCCGGATCGTGGAGGGCGTGCGCGTGCAGGGCGTGCGGGCGTCGAACCCGGCGCGGGTGCGCACCACGCTCGGCACGGTGCGAGGACGCCGCGTGGTGCTGGCGACGGGCGTGCCGATGCTCGACCGCGGCCTGTACTTTCTCAAGGAGGAGGCGCTGCGCTCGTACGTTTTGGCCTTCCGGGTGCCGGGGGAGCTGCCGCGGGACATGTACCTCTCGGTCGATCGGCCCACGCGATCCGTTCGCACGGCCCCCGACGGCGACGGCGAGCTGCTGCTGGTGGGCGGCGAGGGTCACCGCGTGGGCCGCGAACTGTCGCCGCTCGCCCGCGTCAACGCGCTCACCTGGTGGGCGCAGCACACGTTCCCCGGCGCCGAACGCACGCACGCCTGGTCGGCGCAGGACTACGCCTCCGCCAGCGGCGTGCCGTTCGTCGGCTGGATGCCGCGCGGCCGCGGGCGGGTGTTCTTCGCCAGCGGCTACGACAAGTGGGGCATGACCAACGCGGTCGCGGCTTCGCTCACGCTCGCCGCCGACGTGCTCGGCGGCCACCTCCCGTGGGCGCAGACGCTGGGCCGTCGCATGACCACGGCCCGGGATGTCGGCACCTTCGTCGGAGCGAACGCGGCGACCGCCGTCGCTGCCGCCCGCGGTTACCTCGGCGCGTACCTCTACCCGAAGCCCGGTGTCGCGCCGCGCGAGGGCGCCGGGTACGTGACGCACGACGGGCTGCGCCCGATCGGCGTCTCGACGGTCGACGGCTACACCTGCACCGTGTCGTCGCGGTGCCCGCACCTGGGTGGGCTCGTGACGTGGAACGACGCCGAACACAGCTGGGACTGCCCGCTGCACGGCTCCCGGTTCGAGGCATCCGGCGAGGAGCTCGAGGGGCCGGCCGTGCGGGGGCTCCGCGCCTCATAGCGATCGCATAGCCAACGCACCGCGGGGGCGCACCGGCGACCAAGCGGTGCCATAGGCGTGCGGCCGATGCTCGGGGTAACGGATGCGCGGCATCCCCGACCTCGAAGGAGTCACAATGTCGGATCAACCGGTGCTCGAAGCGCCCGCGGAGATCGCGGGCGAGGAGCCGATCGTCGTTCGACCCGCACGCCGCATGCGGCTGAGGATCACCGCCATCGTCGTCGGCGGACTGGTCGTGCTCGGCGCGGCGTTCGGCGGCGGCGTGCTGGTCGGTTCGCACATCCACTCGGGCGGCCCGACGCAGGGCCAGTTCGGCAACGGCGGGCCTGGAGGCGCGGGCGGTTTCGGGGGAGCGCCCGGCTCGGGCACCCAGGGCGGCACCGGCCAGGATGGAGCCGGGCAGGGCGGAACGGGCAACGGGGGCACGGGCGCGTAGCCGTCGGCGCCCCCGTTTGGTGCCACCGGGTAAAATCGTTCGAGCCGGAACCCCGTCGACACGATCGCGCGGGTTCCGTCCCTACAGATCGGGCCCACCCATTTCCGAATTCAGCGCACCCACGCCAGTTCCGCCGCATCCCGCGGTGCTCCATCGCACCGACGTCGTTCTGAGCCGCGGCAGGCTGGCGCTGCTCAACGAGCGGCTCACCCCGCGCGACGCGATGGTGGCCGACCTGCTCTTCGTGCGGGCGGCGTTCGACGCCGCCGGCGTCGACTACCTGCTCATCCGGGGCAACGACGAGCGGCCCGTGCTGGTGGCGGACTGGCGCGATCGCAAGAAGGTGCGCAGGGCGCTGGTGGCGGCATCCGCCGTCGAACCGTTCTACGCCAAGGCGATCGATGGCAGCCGCAAGGGCAGCGTGCTGATCAGCGAGGGCAAGCTGGCCAAGGACAAGGATGCCCGCGCCATGGCCCTCTTCCGCCCGCGGGTCACCGCAGCCGGCGGCCTGCGCTACGGTGTCTCCACCGCGGTCATCCTGCAGTTCTGGGACTACGGCGAAGACGTCGTGCACCTGCCCCTCGAGAACGCGCTGATGCGTCGCGAGGCGCCGCGCACCGAGCTCGTGCCGGCGACGGTCGAACGCTTCGGCCTCAGCTGGCCGACGCTTGCCGGCATGTTCGAGCCGCTCGCCTCCGACGTGGACTTCGAGATCGACATCGTCTACTCCTGGGTCGACGGCGGCGCGATCGAGTGGCAGCGCGCGCGGGCGCGGCGCATGAAGAGCTACGTGGTCGGCGAGGGCGACGACTCGCACGCGCGCTACCGCCAGCTCGACGAGCTGAAGTATGCCCTGCGTTCGGTGTACCTGTTCGCGCCGTGGGTGCGCACGATCTACGTCGTCACCGACTCGCCCGTGCCCGAGTGGCTCGCCGACCACCCCCGCG
>JAODAU010000360.1 GCA_025463615.1 Microbacteriaceae bacterium
CGACCGGGTCGGCGAGCAGTCGTTTCGTCTGCGCGAGGTACGGCGGGTGTGCCCGCCAGCCGTCCACGGGCGCCGTGAGGGCGGTGCGCAGGTCGTCGGGCTGCGCCAGCGCCGCTGCCGCCGCGGCGAACGCCGCCTCGCCGTGCGCGCCGCGCCAAGCCGCGTCGACCGCCGCGAGGAGCTTCGGGCGGCCGAGCTGGGCGCGGCGTCCGCGGTCGGTGGGCGACAGCATCCGGTCGCTCTGCGTCACCAGGTCGTGCTCGAGCAGGTAGGTGACCGACATCGCGGCGGCCTCCTTCGAGATGCCGGCGAGGGCGGCGACGTCGCGGATGCGGGTGCCGTCGGCGATCACCCGCAGGGCGTTCGCGGAGATGTGCGGCGGAACCCGGGAGTACTCCTGGAGGCCGAGCGTCATCGCGATGGTCGCGCGCGCCAACAGTGAGCCGAGGTCGTCGGGCGCCTCGAACGGTGAGGTCCAGCCGGGGACCAGCGGCCGGTTCCAGACGACGGGGATCGCCCACGGCAGCGAGGTGTCGACGACCGGGCCGAGCGATTCCCACAGCCCCGGACCGAAGCGCTCCCGCCAGCGGGCGTCGACCTCCGGGGCGATCTCGCCGAACAGGTCGCGGGCGCGGGAACCGGCGCGGGTGGGGCGGATGACGCCGTCGTCGACGGTGACGTAGCGCCAGCGCGTCATTCCGGCCAGGTTGGTGATGCGGCTGAGCGGCTCCGCGGCGTCGAGCGGCACACCGTCGTCGGGCACGAAGCGCAGAAAGTTGGCCCACATCGCGCGGGAGACGAGCCAGGGGCCGCGGCCGTGGGATGCCGGGCCGCGGGTCGTGCGGTGCGGCATCCGCTGCTCGAACTCGTGATCGAACTCGATGGTGTGGGCGACGAGCAGCTTCGAGAGGCTGGGGAGGAGCTCGAACCCGGGCACCCTCACACGCTACGCCGCCCGGCGTTTGCTGCACCTCCGCTGCAAATGTTGTCTGCACGCCGCGGGACCGCGTACCGTTCCGAATACCAGACGTGTCAACGAAGACAGGGGCAACAATGACCAACCCGACCAGCTCCACCATCTCCGTCGCCGCGATTCTCAAGGAATCGGCCGACCGGACCCCCGACAAGATCGCTATCCAGGTGGGGCAGCAGGAGCTCAGCTACGCCCAGCTCTGGGATGAGACGCGCGCCTACGCGGGCGCGCTGCGCGACCGGGGCGTGAAGCCGGGGGATGCCGTGGCCGTGCTGATCCCGAACGTGGCCGACTTCCCGCGCTGCTACTTCGCCATCCTGAGCCTCGGCGCGATCGTGGTGCCGATCCACGCGCTGCTCAAGGGCGACGAGATCGAGTACGTGCTGCGCGACTCGGGGGCGACGCTGCTCATCTGCGCCGCACCGCTGCTCGAGCAGGGCGCGCGCGGAGCCGCGCAGGCGGGCGTGCCCGTTCTCAGCGTGCTGGCGCCGGAGCAGGTCGGCGACATCGAACGGCTCGAGAAGCTCGCCGCGGAGGCGGAGCCGATCCGCACCTACGAGCCGCAGCAGCCCGACGCGACCGCCACGATCCTCTACACCAGCGGCACCACGGGCAAGCCGAAGGGTGCCATGGGCAGCCACTTCGCCCTCGTGGAGCAGACCAGCGTGCTGCTGCTCAACACCTTCGACATGGTGCCGGACGACGTGATCTTCGGCGGCCTGCCGCTCTTCCACACGTTCGGCCAGACGGTCGCGCTCAACACCGGCTTCCGCGCCACGGCCAAGATCGTGCTGCTGCCGAAGTTCGACGGCGAGAGCGCGCTGCGCCTGCTCATCGACAACGAGTGCACCATCATGATGGGCGTCCCGACCATGTACATCGCGCTGCTCGAGGCGGCGAAGACGATCAAGGAGCGGCCCAAGCTGCGCTTCGCCGTCTCCGGCGGGTCGAGCCTGCCGCTCGCGGTGATCGAGCGGTTCAAGGCCGAGTTCGGGGTGCCGATCTACGAGGGCTACGGCCTCACCGAGACCAGCCCGGTGGCGAGCTTCAACCACGTGGGTCGCGAGCCGATCGCCGGCTCGATCGGCACGCCGATCTGGGGCGTGGACGTCGAGATCGCCGACGCCGAGCTGGAGGACAGGATCGAGCTCATGCCCACCGACGAGCTCGGCGAGATCGTGGTGCGCGGCCACAACCTCATGCAGGGCTACCTCAACCGCCCCGAGGACACCGCCGCGGCGATCGTGGACGGTTGGTTCCGCACCGGCGACCTCGGCCGAAAGGACGCGAACGGCTACCTCTGGATCGTCGACCGCAAGAAGGACATGATCCTGCGCAACGGCTACAACGTCTACCCGCGCGAGGTGGAGGAGGTGCTGGTGGCGCATCCATCCGTCTCCACGGCCGCGGTGTTCGGCGTCGCGCACGAGACGCACGGCCAGGAGATCATGGCCTGCGTCGTTCTCGCACCTGGCGCGGATGCCGTGGAGGCCGAGGAGCTGGCCGCCTACGCCAAGGACAAGCTGGCCGGCTACAAGTACCCGCGCCGCGTGGTGATCGTCGAGACGCTGCCCCTCGGGCCGAGCGGCAAGGTGCTCAAGCGCGAACTCGTGGCGCAGTACGAGTCGGAATCGGTCGACGCTTAGCCAATTTCTTGCAATGTCTCATTAAGTTCTTGCGGTGAGACTTTGTACTGACATACTTGATCCGTGAGCACAGCCGATCAGGTGACCCCGGATGTCGACGCCCGGAGGCCGATCGGCTCGCTGGTGCGTCTGTTCCGCCCGTACCGCGCCTCGATGATCGTCGCGACGGTCGTTTTCGTGATCAAGGACAGCCCGATCTGGATCCTGCCCGTGCTCACCGGAAACATCATCGACGTGGTGGTGCAGCACAAGCCCGTCTCGCAACTGTGGGTCAACGCGGCGATCGCGGTCGGCATCCTCGTGATCAACTACCCGCTCAACATCATCTACGTGAACCTCTTCAGCGGGTCGACGCGTCGCGTCGCCGCCGACCTGCGGAACGGGGTGAGCGCGCGGCTGCAGCTGCTCTCGATCGGGTTCCACGCGCGTACGAGCGCGTCCGTCATCCAGACCAAGGTCGTGCGCGACGCCGAGAACGTGGAGACCGCGCTGCAGCAGACCTACGGCGCGGGCGTCTCGGCGATCTGCGTGCTGATCGGCGCGCTCGTGCTGACCGCGATCCGGGTTCCCGCGTTCGTCGTGGTGTTCCTGCTGACGGTGCCGATCGCCGCCGCACTGGTGTTCGGTCTGCGCAAGAGCTCGGCCCGCCGCAACGAGGCGCTGCGCCGCCAGATCGAGCATTTCTCCACGCGCGTCGGCGAGATGGCCGCGCTCATGCCGATCACCCGGGCGCACGCGCTCGAGGATGTCGCGCTCGACCGCGTCTCGACCAGCGTCGAGGGCGTGCGCTCGGCGGCCCTCGCGCTCGACCGGCTCAACGGCCGCTTCGGGTCGATCACCTGGATCAGCTACCAGAGCCTCGGCGTGTTCTGCCTGATCGCGGCGGCCTTCGCGTCGCTCACCGGCTTCCTGCCCATCACCGCGGGCGAGGTGGTGCTGCTCAGCGGCTACTTCACCATCCTCACCGGCGCGGTCGTCTCGCTGCTCAACCTGCTGCCCGTGATGACGAAGGCGCGCGAGTCGATGCGCTCCATCGCCGAGGTGCTGCAGGACCCGGATGTCGAGCTCAACGCCGGCAAGGCGCCCGTCGGTTCGGTGCAGGGCCGGCTGCGCTTCGCCGACCTCGGCTTCCACTACCCGGGCATCGAGCGACCGGCGCTCGACGGCGTCGACCTGGAGATCGCGCCGGGCGAGACGGTGGCGTTCGTGGGGCCGTCGGGCTCCGGCAAGACGACCATCCTCAACCTGGTGCTCGGCTTCCTGCGCCCGACCTCGGGCGCGCTGCTGCTCGACGGCGTGGACATGCAGCGGCTCGACCTGCGGAGCTACCGCAGCTCGGTGTCGGTGGTGCCGCAGGAGTCGGTGCTGTTCGAGGGGAGCATCCGCGACAACGTGGCGTTCGGCATCCCGACCGCGACCGACGCGCAGGTGCGGGCCGCGCTCGAGGACGCCAACGCGACCGAGATCGTCGAGACGCTGCCCGACGGCTGGGACACGATCGTCGGGGAGCGCGGGGCGCGCCTCTCGGGCGGCCAGCGCCAGCGCATCGCGATCGCGCGGGCGCTGATCCGCAACCCGCGGGTGCTGCTGCTCGACGAGGCGACGAGCGCGCTCGACGGCGAGTCGGAGCGGCTCGTCCAGGAGGCGCTCGAGCGGCTCATGGCCGGGCGCACCACCCTCGTGGTGGCGCACCGGCTCTCGACGATCCGCGCGGCGGACCGCTTCGTGGTGCTCGACCGCGTCCGCATCGCCGAGGTCGGCTCGCACGACGACCTGCTCGCGCGCGACGGCCGCTACGCCCGCCTCTACGGCGCCCAGTCGCGCTGACCTCCTCCTCGCGTTCTACCCGCTCGCCTGCACGAAATGAAGGGCGCGATGTGACGGATGGGGCGGATGTGCGCGTTTTCGCGACATCCGTCACATCCCAGCCTTCATTTCGCGCAGAGGCCGACGGAACTAGCCGGCGGGCTAGAGGCGCTCGATGACCGTGGCGTTGGCCATGCCGCCGCCCTCGCACATCGTCTGCAGGCCGTAGCGGCCGCCGGTCTGCTCGAGCGTGCCGAGCAGCGTCGCCAGCAGGCGGGTTCCGGATGCCCCGAGCGGGTGCCCGATCGCGATGGCCCCGCCGCGCGCGTTGAGCCGATCCGGGTCGGCGTGCAGGTCGTGCTGCCAGGCGAGCGGTACCGGCGCGAACGCCTCGTTGACCTCGTAGGCGTCGAACGCGTCGATGCCCAGGCCCGCGCGATCCAGGATCTTCCGCGTCGCGGGGATGACACCGGTGAGCATCTCGATCGGGTCGGAGCCGACCGCCACATTGTGCAGGATCCGCGCCCGCGGCGTCAGCCCGAGCTGTGCGGCCCGCTCCTCGCTCATGATCAGCGCGGCGGACGCGCCGTCGGTGAGAGGCGACGAGTTGCCGGCGGTGATGCGCCATTCGATCTCGGGGAACCGCTCGGAGAAACGATCGTCCTGGAAGGCGGCGGGCAGCCCCGCGAGCCCCTCGACGGTGGTGGCCGGGCGGATGGTCTCGTCGACGGTGAGGCCGGCGACCTCCACGATGTCCCGGGAGAAGTCGGATGCCGCGGCCAGCCGGTGAGACCGGGCCGAGAACTCGTCCAGCACCTCCCGCGTGAACCCCCAGCGCGCGGCGATCAGCTCGGCCGAGATGCCCTGTCCGACGAGCCCGCCGGGGTAACGGCCCGCGACCTCGGGCCCGAAGGGGTCCTCGCCGAGGGTGGCGAAGCCGATCGGATTGCGGCTCATCTGCTCCACGCCGCAGGCGATCACGATGTCGTACGCGCCGGCGATCACGCCCTGCGCGGCGAACGCGACGGCCTGCTGGCTCGACCCGCACTGCCGGTCGATGGTGGTGGCGGGCACCGACTCCGGGAAACCCGCCCCGAGCAGGGCGTTGCGCGCGATGTTGACCGACTGCTGACCGGCCTGGCTCACGCACCCAGCGATCACGTCATCGACCAGCGCGGGGTCGAGGTCGTTGCGCGCGACGAGCGCCTCGAGCACGGAGGAGAGGAGGGTGACCGGGTGCAGACCGCTCAGTGCGCCTCCCGGCTTTCCCTTGCCGGAGGCGGTGCGGACGATGTCGACGATGACTGCGTTGCTCATGTCGCGAGTTTAAGCCGAAATCCTGCGCGCACGGCGTCCTGGCGTCGGTTACGGAATTGGTAGGCTCCCAGCAAGCCAGGCACGTCGCACCAACGTGCCTTCTCCCCTCGAGAAAAGGAATGCAATGCGCATCAAACTCTTGGTCCCGGCGGTCGCCGTCGCGGCCGTGCTCGCCCTCGCGGGCTGCGTCGACAACTCCACGGCACCCTCGGGCGGTTCATCCGTCTCCTCCGGCTCGAAGGATGCGGCGGCCGCAGCACTGCTGCCCGCCGCGATCAAGAAGGCCGGCGTCATCCAGGTCGGGGTCGACGCCACGTACGCGCCGAACGAGTACAAGGACGACAACGGCAACGCCATCGGCTGGGAGATCGACATGTTCAACGGTGTCGCCGCCAAGCTGGGCGTGAAGGCCAAGTACAACATCGCGGGATTTGACAGCATCATCCCCAAGATCACCGGCGGCACCTACGACGTGGGCGTCTCGTCGTTCACCGACAACACCGACCGCGAGAAGCAGGTCGACTTCGTCAACAACTACTCGGCCGGAATCCTCTGGGCCTCGCAGAAGGGCAAGACCGTCGACCCCGACAACGCCTGCGGCCTGAAGGTCGCGGTCGAGACCGGCACCGTCGAGGAGACCGACGACGTGCCCGGCAAGTCGAAGGCCTGCACGGATGCCGGCAAGGCAGCCATCCAGATCCTCAAGTACGACGGCCAGGACCAGGCCACCAACGCCGTGATCCAGGGCCAGGCCGACGCCACCAGCGCCGACTCGCCCATCACCGACTACGCCATCGCGCAGTCGAAGGGCGCGCTGCAGGCCGCGGGCAAGAGCTTCGAGGTCGCCCCGTACGGCTTCGCGGTCGACAAGGGCTCGAAGCTCGCGCAGGCCCTCCAGAAGGCCCTGCAGGCGATGGTCGACGACGGCAGCTACAAGAAGATCCTCGACAAGTGGGGCGTCGCCGACGGCGGCCTCAGCGAGATCACGATCAACGCGGCTTCCAAGAGCTGACAATGGCCGACCAGGCTCTCGCCTCGCCGATCAAGGCGGTGAGGTTGCGTCATCCGTGGCGCAACCTCGTCGCTGCGATCATCATCATCTACGCTGCGGCGTTCCTCTGGGACGCGCTCAACCGCAAGGCGTTCCAGTGGGACGTGTACCTCAAGTACCTGTTCGACAAGCGCATCTCGCAGGCGGCGCTGGTCACCATCGAGCTGACCGTGCTGGCGATGGTGATCGCGGCGGTGCTCGCGCTGCTGCTTGCGGTGATGCGGCTCTCGAACAACCCGGTGCTGCGGGCGGTCTCCTGGTTCTATGTCTGGTTCTTCCGCGGAACCCCGGTCTACGTGCAGCTCACCTTCTGGGGCCTGCTCTCGACCATCTACAAGACCGTGCCGATCGGGCTGCCGTTCCTGCCGCCGATCGGCGAGGTCGCCACGGCCGACGCGCTCAACTTCTTCACCCTCGCCGTGATCGGCCTGGCGCTGAACGAGGCGGCGTACCTGGCCGAGATCGTGCGCGCCGGCATCCTCTCGGTGGATCCGGGCCAGGAGGAGGCGGCAACCGCGCTCGGCATGACCTGGTTCCAGTCGATGCGGCGGGTGGTCATTCCGCAGTCGATGCGGGTGATCATCCCGCCGACCGGCAACGAGTTCATCTCGATGCTCAAGACCACGTCGCTCGTCACCGCGGTGCCGTTCAGCTTCGACCTGTTCGCGCGCTCGAGGGACATCTCGATCGAGACGTTCACCCCGGTGCCGCTGCTGCTGGTGGCCTCGACCTGGTACCTGGCGATCACCTCGATCCTGATGGTGGGCCAGTACTTTCTCGAGAAGCGCTTCTCCCGCGGGGTCGGCGCCGCCCGGCGTGAGCGCGACAGGCCGCCGCTCGAGGCCGTGACGGCCGAGGTCGGCGTGGTCACCGCGCCGGACGAGAAGGAGCACCAGTGACCATCGACGCCGCAGCAGCCCCCATGGTGGACGCGGACCGCGTCTCGAAGAGCTTCGGCTCCAACCAGGTGCTCAAATCCATCTCGCTCAGCGTGAACCGCGGCGAGGTGATGGTGCTGCTGGGGCCGAGCGGCTCGGGCAAGTCCACCTTCCTGCGCTGCATCAACCACCTGGAGACGGTGGATGCCGGCCGCCTGCGCGTCGACGGCACCCTCGTGGGCTACAGGGAGCGCGGCGACAAACTGCTCGAGCTGAGCCCCAAGGATGCCGCCAAGCAGCGCCGCGACATCGGCATGGTGTTCCAGCGCTTCAACCTCTTTCCGCACATGACCGCGCTCGAGAACATCATCGAGGCGCCGCTGCGGGTGAAGGGCCAGTCGAAGGCGGATGCCGTGGCCCGCGCCCGCGTGCTGCTCGCCCGGGTGGGCCTCGCCGACAAGGCGGACTCGTACCCGGCGCACCTCAGCGGCGGCCAGCAGCAGCGCGTGGCGATCGCCCGCGCGCTGGCCATGGACCCGAAGCTCATGCTGTTCGACGAGCCCACCTCGGCCCTCGACCCGGAGCTCGTCGGCGAGGTGCTCGACGTGATGAAGAAGCTGGCCGAGGACGGCATGACGATGATCGTCGTCACGCACGAGATCGGCTTCGCCCGCGAGGTCGCCGACAAGCTCGTGTTCATGGACGGCGGCGTGGTCGTCGAGTCGGGCGACCCGCGTGAGGTGCTGG